>VGIY01000001.1 GCA_016867695.1 Candidatus Eiseniibacteriota bacterium
GCTGGAGCGAGGCGCGGGGGGACCAGAGCGCGCCGAGATCGACGCCGGCGCCGAAGCTCGAGTGGCCGGGCATGTCCTGGCGCACGAGCTTGAGCGAGCCGCCCAGCGCCAGCCTGGCATTCAGCCTGCGGGCGAAGGAGAAGAGCAGCCCGTACTCGGTGTCGCTGTCGAGGTAGAAGCGCGAGGGGTCGATCGGCTCGCCCCAGTCGTAGCGATGATTGCCGTTGAGGTCGTCGTAGGCGTCCTTGGTGATGAGGATGTCGTTGACGCTGAAGCGGATCAGCCCGACGCCGACGGCGCTGGTCGCGTCCAGGGGCTGGACGAAGGCGGCGTAGTCGTAGTCGGCCAGGTCGGCGAACTGCTCGGCGTGCATGAGCTGGATCTCGGCGCCGGTGAGGAGCACGAGCGCCGCGGGGTTCCAGTAGACGGCGCTGGCGTCGTCGACGGCGGCCGTGACCGCCCCCGCCATCCCGAGTGCGCGCGCGCCGGCGCCGATCTTGAGGAACTCGGCGGCGTACTTGGCGGCTCCGGCCGGCTCGGAGGCGGCCAGGGCGAGCAGGGCGAGCAGGAGCAGCGGACCCCGACGGCCGAGTGCGGACTGCCGGCGCATTGAACCTCCTCCCCCGGGACATCGCGACCGATGAGGACACTACCAGCGGCTCGGGCGCCGGTCAACGCGCGCCCGGCGCCGCAGAGCCGGGGACGAGGTCCGGCCCGGAAGCGCCTCGGGCGCTCCTGGGTACCCGGAGGTGGGGATCGCGTTCCCGCAACCGCGCGGCGCGGGGGCGACGGGGCGGCTCAGGCGGCGCTCAGGTCCTCTTCGTCCGCCTGTCCGCCGTCGTCGGAGGCGGCGTACACCTCGCTGTGCCAGGCGACATAGGCGTCGATGTAGTCGCGCTGCTCGGGGGCCAGCCCGCGGAAGTGGGCGGCGATGCGGCAGCCGCTCCTGCCCGCCGGGGGCTCGTCGACGCGCACGACGATCGCCTCGCACTCGATCGTCCGCGGCTCCCGGCAATCGGGCCCGAACGGGGGGAAGACGAGCCGCAGCCCGAGCTTGGTCAGCGGCTCCAGCCGGCGGTCGATGTCGCCGTAGAAGCCCCCCGCCCCGAAGTTGAGCGTCTCGAGCAGGACCGGCTGCGAACCGGCCCCGCTACCCTCGTCCTCGAAGGCCATCAAGAGCCGGATCCGCGCTCGCGGATGCCGGCGCCGCTCGGTCAGGCCGTCCCAGGTCATCGGCTTCGCCTCCCGGTTGCGAGTCTGCTGCGCGGGGCGTGCGCCCCGAGGGACTCATCGGCCGGATGGGGCGTCATCCCGACGGAATCGGGGCCGTCGGCGCGCGGAGGGCTGGAACGAGCCGGGCGCACCGGGCGCGGCCGGGAACGGCCGCCGGGTTGGCGCCCTGCGGTCGCGGCCTGGGCCCGCCGGCCCGAGCGGCTCCCGGAGGCCCCCGCGCCGCTCAGCGCTAGGCGCGCCTGCCCCGGCGGCCCCGGCCGACCCGGCTCCCGCCGCGGCGCGGCGTCCTGCCGGCGGCCCTGTCGGGAGCCTTCCGCGAAGCCTTTCGCGAGGCCTTCCCCGAACCCCGCCCGGAGACCTTCCGGGCGGCCTGGCGCGCGGCCTTCCCGGAACCCTTCCCGCCCCCCGCGCCGGCGGGCGGCCGATCACGCTTCCCGGCCTGCGCCGCGCGCCCCGCCGACAGCAGCTCCAGTTCGATCCTTCGCGCCCGCAGATCCACGCGGGCGATGCGGACGAGGACCTCGACGCCCAGGTCGGGCTCGACGACCTGCTCGCGCGCCTCGGCGCGCGGATCTCGCCGCCGCCGGCGCCGGCCGGGACCTCCTCGTGCCGGGTAGCCCTCGCGCGGCAGGAAGCCGTCTACCGGCGCCTCGTCGAACTCCACATAGACGCCCGCGGGTTGCGTCGCCGTGACCCGCCCGGCGAAGGTCTCTCCCAGGCGCTGCTCGGCCCAGCGGACGGTCTTCACCCGCAGCAGCGCCTGCTCCGCCCGCTCGGCGCGCAGTTCGGTCTCGGTGCAGAGGCGCCCCGTCTCGGCGGCGCGCTCGCGCCAGGCGGCCGGGCCCTCCTGCCGATCGCGGGCCAGCGCCCACTTGACCACCCGGTGGTTGAAGAGGTCGGGGTAGCGGCGGATCGGCGAGGTGAAGTGGGCGTAGCCGCGCAGGCCCAGGCCGAAGTGCCCCTCGTCGGCCGGCCCGTAGAGGGCGCGCTGCATGGCCCGCAGGAAGAGGGCGTGGATCTGCCAGCTGCGCGGGCCCGGCGGAAGGCGGGCGAGCCAGCGGCGCAGCGCCTCGATGTCCGCCAGCGCCGCGGCGGGAGCCTCCGGGGCGAAGAAGCGCACCTGGGCCCGGAAGCGCTCGAGCGCGCGCGGATCGGGCGGGCCGTGCACGCGGAAGAGATAGGGATGCCCGCGGCGGACGGCGTAGGCGCAGGCGATCCGGTTGGCCAGGATCATGAACTCCTCGATGATCTGCGTGCTCGGCTGCGGCAGCCGCCGGCGCAGCTCGCGCGGCAGCCCGCGCGAGTCGAGATCGACCTCGCACTCGGGCACGACGAGATCGAAGCCGCCGCGGGCGAGGCGGCGCTCGCGCAGGCCGAGGGCGAGCGCGCGCATGGCGCGCAGCGCCTCGTCGATCTCCGGGTCGTAGCCCGCGCGCCCCTCGAGGACCGCCTGCGCGCGGTCGTAGTCGACCGCCGCCCGGCTCTCGATTACCCCTTCCTCGACGCGCGTCGCCCGCAGCTCTCCGCCGGCGCCCACCAGGGCCGACAGCGTGAGGACCGGCCGCGGCTCCCCGGGGCGCAGGCTCATCGCCTCGCCCGAGAGGACCTCGGGGAGCATCGGGATCACCCGCCCCGGCAGGTAGACGCTGTTGCCCCGGCGCCGCGCCTCCTCGTCGAGAGCGCCGCCCTCCGCCACCGCCTCGGCCACGTCGGCGATGTGCACGCGCAGCCGCCAGCCTCCGCCGGGAAGCGCGGCGACGGAGACGGCGTCGTCGTGATCGCGGGCGTCGGCCGGATCGATCGTGAAGGCGAGCTCAGCGCGGAAGTCGCGGCGTCCCTCCCAGGCGCAGGCCGCCACGCGCGCCGCCGCGCGCTCCGCCTCGGCCAGCGCCTCGGGCGGGTAGGCGCCCGGGAGTCCGAACTCGGTGCAGATGATCTCGGCGTCGAGCAGCGCGTCGCCGGCGTCGCCGAGCCGAGCCAGGACGCGGACGGCGGGAAGGCGCCCGCCCTCGTCCTCGACGAGCTCGGCCAGGACCCGATCGCCCGGCAGCGCTTGCCCGCAGGAGCCGCTGACGCGCAGTCGCGAGGGGAGCCGCGGCGGGTCGGGGACGAAGTGGGGATCGCGCCGGGGGCCCTCGAGGGCGCCGGTCAGGCGGGCGTGCCGGCGCTCGAGCACGGCGACGACCCGCGCCTCGCGCCGGTCCTCCAGAACGCTTCCATAGAGCGGCGCGCAGGCGACGAGGTCCCCGTCGAGGGCGCCGCCGGTATGGCGAGGGGGGATGAAGAGATCCGCCGACAGGTCGTCGGAGAGGCGGACGAAACCGTACCGGCCGGCGGTCGCGGCGTAGCGTCCCTGGAGCGGTTCAGCACTCATGCCCGCACCGGCCGGCGCACCAGTGGCCCCCGCTTCTCCCGGCCGGCACGGAGCCGCCGGATCGGTGCGGCCGGGCGCACGCGCAGGCCCGACCGCGCCGGGCGAAGGCGCGCCAAGTCGGCGCGGCCCCGCCGGCGGGCCCGGGAGTCCGCGCTAGACCTTGCGCTTCTTGTGGCGGTTCTTGCGCAACTGCTTCTTGCGCTTGTGCGTGGCGATCTTCTTGCGCTTGCGTTTCTTTCCGCTTCCCATACCCCACCTGACCGCTGCATGGCGCCGACGCGCTTCGCCCCGGAACGGGCCGCCCGGCGCGACTAGCGACCGCGCAGCGTCCGGTCCACCAACTCCACCAGGGTCCGCGAGCACCGGAACACCGGCGCCAGCTTGCCGGGGATCCGGTAGACCTTCCCGTTGCGCGGGTTGCGGATCGACCGGCCCCGGCGCCTGCGCAGATCGAAGGTGCCGAACCGACGCAAGTGGACCCGTCTGCCGTCCGACAGGGAACGGGCGACCGCGGCCAGGAACTCGTCGACGACGCGCCCCGCGGCCGCCTGCGAGGAGGACCTCCTCGCCGCCACCTCCCGAACCAGCTCCTGCTTGTTCATGGACTGCTCCTCGGCGTCGTCGAAGCCGGCCCATGGACAACGACGAGGGATCCTACCGTGCCGGGCGCCGGGAGGTCAATCGAGAACCCGCGGGGATGCGCCGGCCTGGAGCGGGCGGCGGACATTCGCCCTGCGGGTTGGCCGGGCGCGCGGCGCCCCTTGAGAAGGGCGCCGGGGCCGCCACGGGCGGGGCCGCGCGCCCGAGCGCGGCCCCGCCGTCCGCCGCTGGTCGCCCGCGGGGCGCGGTGCCGTCGTCCACCCCGGCGGGTCGCCTTCAGGGCCGGTGGCCGTCGTCCGCGGCGACAGGCGCGCGCCTACTGGATCGTGATCGTCTCGCGCAGCGTGATGCCGCCCCGTCCCGGGTCGTTGTCGATCACCGTCAGCACGCAGGTGGTGTCGCTCGCCGGGGCATGGAACAGCCCGCTGGCCACGCCCCAGGTGTCGGTCGTCGCCGCGGGAGTGACCGTGCCTCCCCCGCTGGCGCTCATGCCGAGCACGTGTCCGCCGAGCGGGTTGCCGTAGCGGTCCTGGATCAGCACCTCGAACGGCAGGACTCCGCCTCGGGCGACCTGCTTCTCGATCTCGATGCGCGACTTGCCCCGGAAGGCGGGCCCGGTCAGGAAGTCGACCTCGAGCGCGGCGCTGTGGCCGCCCGCCAGCCCCGCGGAGGCAGTGACGACGGCCGTGCCGCCGATCCCGTCGTCGGGCACGCTGTAGGAGTAGTCGCGGCCGAGCCGCTCGCTGCGCAGCGTCGCCCGCGCCAGACTGCCGTAGACGCCGTCGGCCGTCATCGCCGACTCGTCGATCTCGCCGAGCGTCGTCTGGAACTCCACGAGCGTTCCCGCCAGCACGAAGTTGTCGTTGACGTCGAGCACTTCCACAGTCAGGCGCAGCTCCTCGTCCCCGTCGGCCATGATCGCCACCGGCGGCCGCGGCGCGACGAAGGCGACCGAGACGGGCGGGCCGGAGGAGATCAGCCCCGTAGTTCCCAGGACTCCCCCGCCCGAGGTCGAGGCGCTGATGACGACGCGCCCGTCGAGGCGCGGCAGGCCGCTGAAGTAGGTCCCTCGCGCCATGCCCCCCTGGGTCACGGCGCTGCCCAGACTTCCGTCCCAGCCGCGCACGATCCCCTCGTCGCAGGTGAGGTAGATCGTCGTCCCCTCGGCCACCGGGTTGTTGTGCAGATCGGAGACGATCGCCAGCACGTCCGCCTCGGCGCCGACCACGTCCCAGCCGCGGATGTTGCGCGGGCTCGCTCCCAGCGAGATGTAGGCCGGCGGCCCGGCGGCGATGCTGACCTGCGCCGACTTGCCCGCCCAGGCCCCGGCGCTCGCCTCGACCAGCACCGTGCCCGAGGCCGTGCCGCTGCTGAGCACGACCGAGGCGCGGCTCGTGTCATCCGTGTAGCGGGTCACCGGCCCCCAGCCGTTGCCGTCCAGCCCCTCGCCCCCGCCGGGGCCGGCGACGATCTCGAAGGTCACTTCCCGGCCGCGTCCGACGGGGTGGTTCTCGGCGTCGTAGCAGAGGGCGTAGAAGCCGCACTGCTCGGTCGCGCCCGTGCCGGCGACGCCGATCTCAGTGCGCGTCGGGATCAGCTCCATGCGCGCGATCGGCCCCGGATCGGGCGGCGTCGCCGGCTCGCGTAGCTGGATCGTCGTCTGCCCGGAGACCCCGCCCGCCGCGGCGCAGGTGATCGTGGCGTAGGCGGCGGTCGTGTCCTCGAGGAGGGCGATGTAGAAGGCGGTGACCATGCCCCCCGCCGTGGGCGCCGTGGCGGCGCCGCCCGATGTGTAGATGAAGCCGCGGTCGGTGGTGAAGTAGGCCACGGTGCCGTCGACGACCGGGTTGTGGAACTCGTCGTCGATCACGCCGAAGATCCTCACGGTGTCGCCCGGAGCGCAGTCGCCCCGCTCGGGCCAGCAGTGCACGCCCGCCGGGGGGCCGGCGGAAATGCCCAGGTAGAGGTCGCGCTGCGTCTCCCCGGCGGAGACGCGCAGGTGCAGCGGCCCGGATCGCGTGCCGCTGTTGAGGACGGCCACGGCGACGCCGGCGGTGTTGGTCTCCACCGTGATTGGGCTGGCGCCGCCGGCGAAACCCTCGCCCCCCTGCGGGCCGTGGAGGATCTCGAAGCGGACGGGCAGCCCCGCCGGAGCGGGAAGACCGGGGCGCAGCGAGCAGGTGGCGGTGAGCACCGACCGGTCGGCATCGGCCTGGCCGGCCACGCGCAGCTCCGCCGGCTCGGCCGCGACGCTGAGCACGCGGACGGTCTCCCCCGCCATCGGGATCGCCACCGACGTGCGCCCCTCGACGCCGTTGGGCTCGGCGCGGGCGACGATCTGGGCGACGCCGTCGCCGCCCGGCTCCGGGCTGAGCGAGTAGTAGAGCCCGATCGCCAGCCCGCTTGCCGTCGGGCTCGAGGCCTGGCCCCCCTCGCCGGTGATCAGGCCCTCGTCGACCTCGAAGAAGATGCGCGTGCCGTCCTTGACCGGATTGTTGTAGGCGTCGCGGACCGTCGCCCGGATCGCCGTCTGCTGCCAGGAGGCGAGGTCGGCGGCGTCGGGATGGACGCTGATCGCCGCCGGCGGGCCCACCGAGACGGCCAGGTCGAGGGCGCGCTCGAGCCCGCCTCCGGAAACGCGCACGCGGGCCAGCCCGGGCAGCGTCCCGGCGCGCAGCACCGCCGTGGCCAGTCCGTCGGCGCCGGTCAGGACCGTGGCCCGCGCCGCGCCGGAGGGCTCGAAGACCTCGCCCCCCCCGGGGCCGGCCTCGATCTCGAAGAGCAGCGGCAGGCCGGCGGGAGCGGGACTGCCGTCGAGCTGCAGACAGACGGCGCTGAGGGTCGCGCGGTCGGTCCCGCCCGCGCCGAGCAGGCAGATCTCGACAGGTTCGGCCGCCAGGTCCATGGCCAGCAGAGCGGGCAGCGGCAGGACCTCGATCGGCACGGCCAGCGACCAGTCGTCGGCGGCCAGCGTCACCCAGGCCGTGCCGGGCGCGGCGGGCGCGCGATAGAGCGCCGTGACGGTCCCCTCCGCGTCGGCATGGGCCTGCGGCGGGACCGTCCCGGCGGAGGCCGACAGGGCGATCGACTTGCCCGGGATCGGGCTGCCGTTGACGTCGAGCAGGCGCGCGGAGAGCGTCGCCTCGCTCAGCTCGTTGGCGTAGACGGGACCGGCGGACCAGGCCCACTCGGCGCGGTCGACGCGCGGGAGCGGCAGCAGGCGCACGGGGAGCGCGCTGCCCCCGTCGCGGGTCGACGCGTAGATCGTCGCCGTGCCCGCCGCGCGGCCGGCGGTGAACTGCGCCACGGCTCTGCCGTCGGTTCCGGTCGTCGCCGAGGAGGTGATCGTGCCCATGACGTCCCAGACCGAGTTGCCGTTCGTGTCGGTGAAGGGATCCGTGCCCGGAGTGTAGAAGCCGTCGCCGTCGGCGTCGGTGAAGGGCTCCCCGGCGGTGAAGCGGACGAGCTTGCCCGCCAGCGGCGCGCCCTGGCGATCCTGCACCTCGGCGGTCACGGCGACGCCGGAGAAGCCGTCGGCCCAGACCTCGACCGGCAGCGCGGCCAGGCGCAGCGCCGCGCCGACGGCGTGCAGGTCGAGGGCGAAGTCGACCGACACCGTGTCGACGGTCGCCTTGACGAAGACGCTTCCGGGCAGGATCCCGGCCGTGTAGATCGCCGTGGCGGTCCCGCTCGGACCCGTGGTCACCGGGCTCGTCACGCTGCCGTTGGCGGTCCACTCGCCGTCGGCGTCGCCGTCGATCAGAATCCGGTCGCCGTCGCTGAAGTCGCCGCTGCCGTCGAGGTCCTCGAAGAGCTCTCCGGCCGCCAGGCGCACGACGGCGCTCGCCGCGGGCGCTCCGTCGCGCGCCACCTGGATCGTCAGCTCCAGCGTGCTCTGCCCGTCCGCGGGCAGGCTCGTCTCCGGCGCGGTGACGGCGATCGCGGTGCCGGCGCCGCTCACCCCCGACGTCAGGTAGAGCGAGAGGTAGGCGACGGCGCTGCCGGCGCCCGCCTTCAGGTCGACGCGCCCGCTGCTCGTCGGATGGCTGCGGAAGGTCGTCCGCGCCCAGCCCGCGTCGTCGGTCAGTGCCGCCGCCGGATCGAACGCGCCGGCGGCGCCCGCGCCCGCCTGCTCGAAGGGGGCGCCCGACTCGCCGAAGCGCACGGTGGCCGCGGCCACCGCCTCCCCGCGCGCGTTGACCACGCGCGCCGCCAGCTGCGCCTCGCCCCCGGGCCCCAGCAGCGCCGGGGTCGAGACGAACGACTCCAGCCGCAGCGAGCCGCCGGATGCGGAAGAGGTCGACTTCTGCTCCTCCGAACAGCCGATCGCGGCGAGGACCGCGATCAGGACGACAGCCGGCAGGCGAAGGAGCGTGTGCCGCAGAGCGCGCCGATCGAGCACGGTGGACCTCCTGGGATGCAAGGTGCCGCCCGCCGCGATCCTGGACCGCGGGCGGACAGGTCAGGTGTCTCACCGGAAGTATCGACGCGCGGCCGCCGGGTCTTGACCTTCGCGGCGGCTCGCCGAGAGTGCGCATGGCGAATGGCAACCTGCTCCGGGAAAGGCGGTTGCGGGCGACGGGGGATAGCCGCGGCCGGCGCCTAGGAGGCCTTGAGGCGGGAACGGGCGCGCGCGGGCGCCGCCGCGGGCGGGTGGACGGGCCTCACGCCCTCGGCGTAGGCGCCGCGCGGGCCCTTGCGCAACTCGAACTCGACGAGGTCGCCGGCGTGCAGCTCGACATAGCCGTCGGCGCGGACGCGATCGTGGCGCAGGAAGACGTCGCCTCCCCGCTGGCGGGCGATGAAGCCCCAGCCCGTCCGGTTGTTGAACCACTTGACGCGACCCTGCTCGATCATGGCGTCCTCCAGCGGCGCCGCGCCTTCGCCGGAGAACCCGCGCCGGCGGCGCCACTGTGCATGATCGGCCGCCGGGCCGCGTTCATGAAGGCCGGACGCGCTCGTCGAGGCGGGATCAGCTCTCGATCATCTCGACGTTGGCGCGCGGGACGACCGCCTCCTCCCCCGCCTCGAGCCGCACCTTGAGGATGCGCACCTTGGCGCCCGATTCGACCTCGATGAGCGCCGGCGGCAGTTCGGTCACCGTGCCCAGCCGCCCGAAGTAGGGGGAGCGGATGACGCGCACGGGGCTGCCGACGCGCAGGCCCTCGGCCATGTCGAAGGCCTTCTGCTGGCGCGTGCCCTGCTCCTGCGCGGTCATCGAGATGACCAGTTCGGGGCGCATGACGCCGGCGCGGATCTGGGTCGCGCCGTTGACCGAGCAGTAGCGCCCGTCGTGCTGCCCCAGCAGAGTGAAAGTGCGCTCGGCCATGGCCATGCGGCCGAAGCCCTCGGTGACGACGAGCGTCGTGCCGAGCTGCTCGCTGCCGGTGATCGCCACCCCCAGGTCGTAGCCGAGGAAGCGCTGCAGATCGGCGGCGTCGAAGCCGCCGACCACTACGGCGCGCGCCCCCCGCTGCACCGCCACGCGCAGGACGCGCTCGGTGACCAGGGATCCGCCGACGACCACTTTGCCGGCCACATCCCCGGCGAAGTGCTTCTCGGCCAGCTCCTCGTCGGGCGAGCTGACGGCCATGTGCACGTCGCCGTGGGTCTCGCCGCCGATGCCGAAAATGCCCTGGATGAAGGCCCCCTCGGTGCGCACGACGACACCCTGGCGCGGGATGACCTCGACCACCTCGCCGCTGATGTAGGCGTCGATCTGCACCGGGATCGGCGGCTCGCGGATGATCACCTGCCCGGTGACCGTCGAGATGCTCTCGATGGTCCCGTCGCAGGGCGAGAGGCAGTGCGACTTGAAGAGGCCGAAGAAGCTCTTGGCCGTGGCGATCGCCTCGCCCTTGGAGACCGCCTCGCCCTCCTTCTTGAGCATGTAGTCGAGCAGGTCCTGCTGGTGCTGTCCGAGGATGCTCGCCGCCTTGATCGGCTGGACGTTGCCGGGCAAATCGGTGCGCGCCACGATCTGGTCGGCCGAGACCTGGTCACCCTGAGCGACCAGCACCTCGCCGGCCAGCGGCAGGCGCCGCTCCTTGAGGATCGTCGTCCAGGGCGTCACCCTCAGCCCGGGGGTGTAGGCATGCGCCACGGTTCCACTCCTCCTCGTCGACCCTTGCGGTCGGGTTGTCATCTCGGCCGCCGGCTCAGGCCAGCGTGCGCGGGTCCTTGGGATAGAGATCCATCGCCAGCGCCCACTCGGCCAGCTTGGCGATGCGCTGCTCGGGCGCCGCCGGCAGCAGGAACGGGCGCCCCCGCCCGTCGAAGATCAGCCCGACCACGCCCCCCTGGACCGTGCGGCGCAGCGCCTTGCCCCGCCCCGCGCCGAGGTCGAAGCCGCCGGCCGGCTCGACCGTGATCTCCGCCTTCTCGCCCACGCCGAGGGCGACGCGGCGCAGCCCCCCGAAGGGCACCTCGAACTCCTCGGCGGGCCGACCGTCGGCGAAGGCGACGCGCGCCTTCATGCAGCGCGCCCCCTCCTTGGCCAGCCCCACCGCCGCCACGGCGGTGCCGAGCCGGATCAGGCAGTCGTGGACGAAGACCTCGGTGGCCGCCTTCTTCGCCGACTCGTTGTCGACCTCGGCCAACACGCCGAGTTGGGGCATCATGAAGATCGAGTCGACGGCCAGCTCGGTGACGCCCTCGGGCACGAAGGCGTCGAGCATCATCATCGCCCCCTGCACGCGGCGCGGCGCGTGGGAGAGCGCTCCGCCGCTGCCGACCAGCAGGTCGAGCTTCATCAGGTCGATCAGCGTCTCGCCGGTCGAGGTCTGCTCGAAGGTGTCCGAGATCGTGCGCTCCTGCTGCACGCCCTTCAGCCCCACGGCCAGCGACTTGTGCTGTTCGAAGGCGAGCCGCAGCGCCTCGCGCGCCAGCGCCTGCTCGATGACCAGCTCCTGCAGCGACTGGGGGATCGTCGTCGGGCGGATCATCTTGTTCTTGATCCGGTTGCGGATCTCGTCGTCGGCCATGTTGAAGGGGACCCAGCGCATCACGTTGGGCAGGGTCGCCTCGGCGAGGACGTTGGAGACCGAGTAGCTCATCCCCAGGTTGGCGCTGACGGTGCGGTTGAAGACATCCTCGAAGACGCTGAAGACGTCCGTCGTCGCCCCGCCGATGTCGACCCCGATGACGGTGATCCCCTCCCGCTTGGCGATCGTGTGGATGATCGAGCCGACCGCCCCGGGGGTCGGCATGACCGGAATCGGCGTCCACTCCATCAGCTTCTTGTAGCCGGGCGCGTGGGCCATCACATGCTCCATGAACAGGTCATGGATGGCGTGGCGCGCGGGCATCAGGTTCTCCCGCTCCATCGTCGGGCGGATGTTGTCGGTGATCATCAGCGCGGTCTTCTCCGCCAGCCGCTCGCGGATCAGCTCGCGCGCCTCCTTGTTGCCGGCGTAGATGACCGGCATCTGGTAGGAGGCGCCGAGGCGCGCCTTGGGGTCGGCCGCGGCGACGATCTCGGCCAGCTCGACGACGTGGGTGGTCGTGCCCCCGTCGATGCCCCCGGAGAGCAGGACCATGTCCGGGCGCAGGTCGCGGATGCGGCGGATCTTCTCGTGCGGCAGCCGCCCGTCGTTGCTGGCGATGATGTCCATGACGATCGCCCCGGCGCCCAGGGCGGCCCGCTCGGCGCTCTCGCCGGTCATCGACTTGACCACGCCGGTGACCATCATCTGCAGCCCCCCCCCGGCGCTGGAGGTGGAGACGTAGATGTCCACCCCCTCCCGGCCCTCCTGGGGGGTGATGATCCGCTCGCCGTCGAGCAGCTTGCGGCCGGCCAGCTCCTCGACCTCCATGACCGCGTTGAGCACCCCGCGGGTGACGTCCTCGAAGGGCGCCTCCACGGTCGTCGGCGCCTCTCCGCGCACCACCAGGCGATAGCGCCCGTCGCGCAGCTCGATGAGGATCGCCTTGGTCGTCGTCGAACCGCAGTCGGTGGCCAGCACCGAGCGGATGTTCATCGCCTTCAAGTCCTGGGCAGCACTCATGCCTTCTCCCCGCTCCCTCCCGGCGGCTCCGCCCCCGCGGCGGCCCCGCGCCGTGCCTTGTCCTCGGCCTGGCGGCGCTTGCGCTCCTGCTTCTCCCGCTTCTCGCGCAGGCGCAGCTCCTCGTCCAGCGCCTCGACGCGCTGGATCAGCCGTTCGAAGTTCTTCCGGTCCTCCATCAGATGGGCGAAGCGCCGGTAGCTGCCCACCGAGAGGAAGGCCTCGACGAACGGCTGCAGGAAAACGAGCGCCTGGCTGCCGACGAAGGAGAGCGGCTTGACCGACTCGAGGAAGAAGACCGCCGCCACCCCCAGGCGCATGCGCACGAGCCGCCCGGCGACGGCGTCGAGCAGCTGCTCGTCGCTCATCTCGGCCGGCGGCGCCGGCTCGCCCGGCCCGCCCGCTCCGGCGAGGCGGCCGCCCGGCGGTGCGGCCTCGAGGGGGTTGGCGGATCGCCTCCAGAAGGACATGCCCTACTCCCCCGCTCCGGCGGCGGGCCGCGCGCCGCCCGCCTCGCTCTTGAGACCGTGGAACTCGACCCGCTCCGGGTCGAGGCGCTCCCGGAGCCAGCTCCGCAGCTCCTCCGCGCCCGGCCCGCCCCGGGCGGGCAGGCGCAGGCGGATCCCCCGGTAGCTCTCCAGCCAATGGCGGCGCGCGAAGGGGCTGAGCGTCACCCCGTAGCCGTCGCACCAGGCGCTGCGGAAGGCGTCCCAGGAGCGCTCGGCGCGCGAGAAGGGCTTGCGCACGATGATCCCCGCCGCGCGCAGCTCGTAGGTCGTCGGCAGGAAGAAGCTCTCCAGCGACAGGAAGAGGACGAGGAAGGCGAAGACCCCCCAGTAGGCGCCGCCCATCCAGAACCCGGTCAGGACCGCCATGGCCAGCATGAGCAGCGTCACGCCGGCGGCCACGCCGCGGCGCTCGGCCGCCGGGTGCGTCCGCCAATCGAGGCCGGCGGGCTCTTCCCGGGCCTGTTGGGCGCTCTCGGGCCTCATCCCTCGCTCGCCCCCTCGTCGAACCGGCAGCGGACCTTCAACCGCCGGGCCGCCTCCGCCTCGTCGAGCCGCCCGACGCAGGTGCAGCTCGGCGCGGCGCGCACGACCGCGGGCCGCTCGCGGACCTCGGCGGCGATCGCCCGCATGGCGGCGGCGAAGGCGTCCAGGCCGGCGCGGGTCTCCGTCTCGGTCGGCTCGATCATCAGCGCGTCGGGCACGATCAGCGGGAAGGAGACGGTCGGCGAGTGGAACCCGTAGTCGAGGAGCCGCTTGGCGACGTCGATGTTGCGCACCTCGTGCTTGCGCGTCCAGGCGGCGCTGGAGACGAACTCGTGCATGCAGGGGCCCGGCTTGGCCGCGGGGAAGTCCTCGGCCACCCGGCGCATGAGGTAGTTGGCGTTGACCAGCGCCGCGCGGCTGGCCGCGGCCAGCCCCTCGCCCCCCATCCTGCGGATGTAGGCGTAGGCGCGCAGGATCACCCCGACATTGCCGCCGAACGGGTGCAGCCTGCCGACGCTCTCCGGCCGCTCCTCGACCAGCCGGAAGCGATCGCCGTCGCGCTCGATCACCGGCACCGGCAGAAAGGGGGCCAGCTTCGCCTTCACGCCGACCGGCCCCGCCCCCGGGCCGCCGCCGCCGTGCGGCGTGGAGAAGGTCTTGTGCAGGTTCATGTGCACCATGTCGACGCCCATGTCCCCCGGCCGCGACAAGCCCATCAGCGCGTTCAGGTTGGCGCCGTCCATGTAGACCAGGCCGTCGACGGCGTGGATGCGCGCGGCGATCTCGTCGATCTCGGTCTCGAAGATCCCCAGCGTGTTCGGATTGGTGATCATGATCCCGGCGGTCGAGTTGTCGATGGCCGCGGCCAGCGCCTGGAGATCGACCCGGCCGTCGGCGCGCGAGGGGATCTGCCGCGGCTCGAAGCCGGCGAAGACGACGCTGGCGGGATTGGTGCCGTGGGCCGAGTCGGGGATGAGCACCGTGCGCTTGTCCGCCCCCCGGCTCCGCAGGTAGGCGCGCAGCAGCTTCATCCCAAGCAGCTCGCCCTGCGCGCCCGCGGCGGGCTGCAGGCTGACGGCGTCCATGCCGACGATCTCGGCCAGCGCCCGCTCGGTCGACCAGAGCAGCTCGAGCAGACCCTGGAGGAGCGCCTCGGGCGCCTCGGGGTGGAGCCCGGCGAAGCCGGGATGGCGCGCCAGCTCCTCGTTGACCTTCGGGTTGTACTTCATCGTGCAGGAGCCGAGCGGGTAGAGGCTGCGGTCCACATGGTGGTTGAAGAGCGAGAGGGCGACGTAGTGGCGCGCGACCTCCGGCTCGGTCACCTCGGGCAGGCGCGGCGGCCGGCGGCGGAGCAGCGGCCCGGGAATGAGGGCCGCCGGATCGGCCGCGGGCACATCCAGCGCGGGGAAGCGGTAGCCGCGGTGCCCGCTGACGCTGCGCTCGAAGATCAGGCGCACGGGACCCGTGGCGCTGCAGGCCGAGCAGGACGAGGCGCCCCGCTCGGCCGCGGTGGACTGGGCGTGCATGCTCGGGATGCCCTCCGCTGCTAGGCCAGCGCGCGCGCCAGGGCGTCGCGCAGGCGGTCGATCTCTTCCCGGCTGCGTCGCTCGGTCACGGCGACGAGCAGCTCGTGCGTGCGCTCGCGGTGGGCCGCGTAGCGCGCCAGCGGGATCCCCGCCAGGATCCGCTCCTCGGCGTAGACCCGCGCCACGACCTCCTCGGCCGGGCGGGGCAGGCGCAGGACGAACTCGCGGAAGAAGGGCCCCTCGTGCGCCCGGCCGACGCCGGGAAGCGCCAGCAGCCGTTCCAGCGCGTAGTGGGAGCGCGCCAGGCACTGCTCGGCGGCCTGGCGGAGCCCGGCGGGGCCGACGAGCGACAGGTAGATCGTCGCCCGCAGGGCGATGAGCGCGCTGTTCGTGCAGATGTTCGAGGTCGCCTTCTCGCGGCGGATGTGCTGCTCGCGCGTCTGCAGCGTGAGCGTGAAGCCGCGCCGCCCGGCGGCGTCGCTCGCCTCGGCCGCCAGCCGCCCCGGCAGCCTGCGCACCCAGGCCTGCCGCGTGGCGAAGTAGCCGGCCGTCGGGCCGCCCCCCTGGGGCGCGATCCCGAGCGGCTGCACGTCGCCGACGACCGTCTCGGCGCCCAGCTCTCCGGGCGGGACGAGCAGCCCCAGCGAGAGCGGATCGGCGGAGACGACGAGGTGGCCGCGGCGCGTCCCCTGGCCGGGCAGCAGCCCCCCCAGGCGGTCGAGCGGCTCGAGCAGGCCGAAGAAGTTGGGCTGCTGGACGAGCAGCGCCGCCGGGGCGGGCCCCGCCGCCGCCGCCCGGACGACCGCCTGGGGATCGATCCGCCCCAGCGGCGCCGGCAGCGTCTCGACGGCGATCCCGGTGCCGTCCAGCGTCGTCGCCACGACCTCGCGGATGCGCGGGCCCACGCTCTCGGCCACCAGCACGCGCCGCTGCCCGGTCGCCGCGGCGGCCAGCAGCAGCGCCTCGGCCGCCGCCGAGGCGCCCTCGTACATCGAGGCGTTGGCGACGTCCAGGCCGGTCAGCTCGCAGATCATCGTCTGGAATTCGAAGATCCCGGCGAGGGTCCCCTGGGCCACCTCGGGCTGGTAGGGCGTGTAGGCGGTCATGAACTCGGGGCGCGAGACGAGCGCGTCGATCAAGGCCGGCACGGCGTGGTCGTAGAGCCCGCCGCCGAGGAAGGAGGGCGAGTCGGCGGGCGCGTAGTTGCCCGCGGACAGGCGCTGAAACAGCCGGCGCAGCTCCTCCTCGCCGAGCGCCTGCGGAAGCTCCAGCGGGCGCCCCAGGCGCAGCCGCTGCGGAATCTGCTCGGCCAGCGCCGCGAACCCTCCGGCGCCGACCTCGGCGAGCATGCGCTCGCCCTCCTCGGGCGTGTGTCCGATGTAGCTCACTCGGCCGCCCCCTCGAGCTCGCTGAGCAGCTTGCGGTAGTCGGCCGGCGAGAGCAGCCGGTCGAGCTCGCCCGCGTCGCCCACGGCGAGGCGCACCATCCAGCCATCGTCGAAGGCGGAGCGGTTGACCAGCGCCGGGTCGTCGGCCAGCGCCTCGTTGACCGCCCGCACCTCGCCGCTCAGCGGCGCGTAGAGGTCGGCCACCGCCTTGACCGCCTCGACCGAGCCGAAGGGCTCGCCCTGGCGCAGCGCGCCGCCCGCGGCGGGCAGCTCGACGTAGACGATGTCGCTCAACTGCTCCTGGGCGTAGTCGGTGATGCCGATCACCGCCTCGCCGCCCTCGACGCGGACCCACTCGTGGTCTCTCGAGTAGCGCAGCCCGTCGCGCACCTCCATCCCGGCACCTCCCTCGCCCGGCTCCGGCGCTAGGCGCGCCGCACCGAGCCCTGCTTGTAGAACGGCCGCTCCACCACCCGGGCGGCCAGCCGGGCGCCGCGGGCGTCGATCTCGATCGCCGTCCCGACCTCCTGCAGGTCGGGCGTGACGAAGCCCATGCCCATGCCCCGGTCGAGCGAGGGGCAGTAACCGCCGCTGGTGACGACGCCCGCCTCGCGCCCCCCGGCCAGGATCGGGTGGCCGTGGCGGGGAAGCCTCTTGCCCTCGACCTCGAAGCCGACGAGCGCGCGCGTCAGGCCCGCCTCCTGCCGGCGCTGCAGCGCCTCGCGGCCGATGAAGTCGTGGTCCTTCATCTTGACCACCCAGCGCAGGCCCGCCTCGAGCGGCGTGATGTCGGGCCCGAGCTCGTTGCCGTAGAGGGCGTAGTTGACCTCCATGCGCAGGCTGTCGCGCGCCCCCAGCCCGATCGGCTCGACGCCCTCCGCGGCGCCCCACTCCAGCAGGCGCTCCCAGAGCCCGGGGGCCGCCGCCGCCGGGACGTAGATCTCGAATCCGTCCTCGCCGGTGTAGCCGTTGCGGCTGATCAGGAGCTCTTCGCCCTCCCAGCGCAGGCGCGTGTAGCGGTAGTAGCCGACCTCGCGCACCGCGTCGGCGAGGGGGGAGCGCAACACCGCCTCGGCGCGCGGCCCCTGCAGCGCGATCTGCGCCAAGCGCTCGGTGGCGTCCTCGAACTCGACGCCCGCCGGTTTGTGGGCGGCGATCCAGTCGCTCACCTTGGCGGCGTTGGCGGCGTTGGCGACGATCAGCGCCCCCTCGTCGAGCCGGTAGACGGTCAGGTCGTCGATCATGCCCCCCTGCTCGTGGCAGAGGGCGCTGTAGAGCAGCTGGCCGGGGGCGAGCTTCTCCAGGTTGTTGGTGATCAACCGGTTGGCGTAGGCGAGCGCGCCGGGGCCGCGCAGGAAGAAGCGGCCCATGTGGGCGACGTCGAACATCCCGGCCGCGCGGCGGACCAGCAGGTGCTCGTGGATCACCCCGCCCGGGAACTGGACCGGCATTTCCCAGCCGGCGAAGGGCACGAGGCGCCCCCCCCGGTCGCGGTGGAATGCGTGAAACGGCGTGCGGCGCAACTCCGCGGCCATCGCTCCCCCTCTCCCTCGCCTCTCGAGCGTCAAGCGGGCAAGGCTAGCACGCGGCCCGGGGAGCGTCAACGCTCAGCTCGAGGCGAGCCTTCCCGCCAGCGCCTTGCCGGTCCAGGAGTTGGCGCAGCGGGCCACCTCCTCGGGCGTGCCCTCGACGACGATCCCCCCCCCCTCCTCGCCCCCCTCCGGGCCGAGGTCGATGACCCAATCGGCGCTGCGGATGACGTCCAGGTGGTGCTCGATGACCAGCACCGTGTTGCCGGCGTCGACCAGGCGCGAGAGCACGCCCAGCAGGACGCGGATGTCCTCGAGGTGCAGCCCGCTGGTCGGCTCGTCGAGGATGTAGAGCGTCTTTCCGGTGGCCGCCCGGGAGAGCTCGGCGGCGAGCTTGACCCGCTGCGCCTCGCCGCCGCTCAACGTCGGCGCCGCCTGTCCGAGGCGCAGGTAGCCGAGGCCGACGTCGCGCAGCGTGTCCAGCTTGCGCGCCAGCTGCGGCACGGCGGCGAAGAAGGCCGCCGCCTCCTCGACGGTCGCCTCGAGGAGCTCGTGGATGCTGCGCCCCCGGTAGGCCACCTCGAGCGTCTCGCGGTTGTAGCGACGCCCGTTGCAGATGTCGCAGGTGACGTAGACGTCGGGCAGGAAGTGCATCTCGATGCGCACCATCCCGTCGCCCTGGCAGGCCTCGCAGCGCCCCCCCTTGACGTTGAAGGAGAAACGCCCCGGCCCGTAGCCGCGCGCGCGCGCCTCGGGCAGCTGCGCGAACAGCCCGCGGATCAGCGTGAAGGCGCCCGTGTAGGTGGCCGGATTGGAGCGCGGGGTGCGGCCGATGGGCGCCTGGTCGATGGCGATGACCTTGTCGAGGTGCTCGACGCCGCGCAGCTGCGCGTGCGCCCCGGGGAGCGCGGCGGCGCGGTGCAGGCGCCGGGCCAGCGCGCGGTAGAGGATGTCGTTGACCAGCGTGCTCTTGCCCGATCCGGAGACGCCGGTGACGCAGATCCAGCAGCCGAGCGGGAAGCGCACCGTCAGGTCGCGCAGGTTGTGCTCGCGCGCCCCGCGCACCTCCAGCGCCTTCCCGTTGCCCGGGCGGCGGCGCAGGGGCGCGTCGATCGCGCGCCGTCCCGCCAGGTAGGCGCCGGTGAGCGAGGCCTGGACCCGGGCGACCTCCGCCGGCGTGCCCTGGGCGACGACGCGTCCGCCCAGGCGCCCCGCGCCGGGCCCCAGGTCGATCACCTGGTCGGCGGCGCGGACCGTGTCGATGTCATGCTCGACGACGACGACCGTGTTGCCCAGGTCGCGCAGCGCCATGAGTGCGTCGAGCAGGCGGCGGTTGTCGCGGGCGTGCAGCCCGATGCTCGGCTCGTCGAGGACGTAGACGACCCCGACGAGCTGCGAGCCGATCTGCGTGGCCAGGCGGATGCGCTGCATCTCGCCGCTGGAGAGCGTCGCCGCCCCGCGATCGAGCGTCAGGTAGCCGAGGCCGATGCCGTGGAGGAAGCGGAGCCGGTCGCCGATCTCCTTGCGCACCTGGCGGGTGATCTCCCGGTCGCGCTCCGTCGCGCAGAGCTCGTCGACCCGCGCCAGGGCCGTCCGGACGCTGAGCGCCGTCCACTCCTGGATGGCGAAGCCGCCGGCGCGCACGGCCAGGCTCTCCGGGCGCAGCCGTCCGCCTTGGCAGTCGGGGCAGCGCCGCGGGGCCATCAGCCGGGCGATCCACTCGCGCATCTCCGCCGAGCGCGTCTCCCGGTAGCGCCGCTCGAGGTTGGGGATCACTCCCTCGAAGCGCATCTCGCCGGCGTAGCGGCCGCGCCGCGTGCGCACCTCGATGGCGTACTCGCGCTCGCCCGAGCCCCGAAGCACGAGCCGCCGGGCCGCCTCGGGCAGCGAGCGCCAGGGCCGCCCGAAGTCGATGTCCATCTGGCGGCCGAGCTGGCGCACGACCTGTCCCATCCAGCCCTCCATCCCGCCGGGGAAGGTGGCCAGCGCGCCGTCGAAGAGGGAGCGCTCCGGATCGGCGACGACGAGCTGCGGATCGACCTCCGGCAGCACACCGAGGCCCTGGCAGGTGGAACACGCGCCGTAGGGGCTGTTGAAGGAGAAGTTGCGCGGGTGGGGCTCGGGGAAGCTGCGCCCGCAGCGCACGCAGGCGGACTTCTCGCTGTACGCCTGCTCCGCGCCGCGAGCGCCGGCGACGAGGACGACGCCTCCGCCCGCCTTCAGGGCCGTCTCCAGCGCCTCGATCAGGCGCGCGCGCCGCGAGCGCTCGACCGTCAGCCGATCGACGACCGCCTCGATCGTGTGCTTGACCGTCTTCTTCAGCGCCGGCGGCCGGTCGAGATCGTGGATCTCCCCGTCGATGCGCGCGCGCTGGAAACCGGCGCGGCGCAGGCTCTCCAGCTCCTTGCGGTACTCCCCCTTGCGTCCCTGGACGATCGGGGCGAGTACCTGCACGCGCTCGCCGGAGGCGGCCGCGAGCAGCGCCTCGGCGATCTCGTCGATCGTCCGCCGGCCCACGGGGATGCGGCAGTCGGGGCAGTGGGCGACGCCCACCCGGGCGTAGAGCACGCGCAGGTAGTCGTAGATCTCGGTCACCGTGGCCAGCGTCGAGCGCGGGTTGTGGCCCCCGCTGCGCTGCTCGATGGCGATGGCGGGCGAGAGGCCCTGGATGTGGTCGGCGTCGGGCTTGCGCAGCTGGCCCAGGAACTGGCGCGCGTAGGCGGAGAGGCTCTCCACGTAGCGGCGCTGGCCCTCGGCGTAGAGCGTGTCGAAGGCGAGCGAGCTCTTTCCCGATCCGGAGACGCCGGTGACGACGATGAGCGCGCCGCGGCGCAGGCGCAGATCGATGTTCTGGAGGTTGTGCTCCCGGGCGCCGCGGATCTCGATCCAGCCCGGGTCGAACGCCGCCGGCGGCCGGCGAGGTGCGCGTGTCTTCATGGCGCGGGAGGATAGCACGGGGGGCGGCCCAGCGCCGCCCCGTCAGTCGCTCTCGTGGCCCTGTCCGGCGCGCCGGGCCGGCCCTCCGCCCCGCCGACGGACTGGCGATAGCGGGCCCGGGCCGGCCCTACGCCTCGCCGACGGCCTGGCGGAAGCGCGCCTGGGCCAGCAGCAGGCTGATCTCCGCCTGGATCAGCGTCAGCCTCGCGCGGCGCAGGCCGAGCCGCGCGTTGTCCCACTCGAGCAGCGTGCCCGCCCCGCTCTCGTAGAGCGCCTGCTGCAGGCGCAGGTTCTCCTCGGCCAGGCTGACGGTCACCCGCGCCGCCCGCAGGCTCTCCCGTTCCTCGTGGATGGCGTTGAAGGCGTTGCGCACCTCGAGGGCGGCCTCCTTCTCCATCCGTTCCAGGTTGGCCCGCTGCTGCCGGCGCCCCGCCGCGGCGCTCTGGATGTCCCCCTCGATCCGCAGCCCGCTGAAGAGCTCGACGCTCAGGCCGACGGAGACCGACCAGCTGCTGTAATCGCTATCCTCGTCGCGCGGCTGATCGTAGCCGGGCAGGTTCTCGCGCAGCCGGCGGGTCTCGACGCGCCCCCAGTTGCCGTTGGCGCCGATCGAGGGCAGCCGCTGCCAGCGCGCCGCCCTCTCGCTCCACTCGGCGGCGGCCAGCTGCGCCCTCCCCGCCCGCAGGTCGGGCCGCCGCTGCAGCGCCTGGGCCACCCAGGCGTCGAGATCGCCCTGCGGCACCTCCGCCGGCAGGACCAGCGTGGAGTCGATGGTCAGCGGCGTGCGCGGATCGAGGCCGAGGACGAGCGCCAGGCGGGCGTGCTCGATGCCGACCGCGTTGCGCCGCTGCATGGCCTGCTGCTCGGCGTCGGCCAGGTTGACGCGCGCCTGGAGGACGTCGCTGCGAGCCACCGAGCCGAGGCGGAAGAGGGTCTCCGAGCGGCGCAGCTGCTCCCCGGCGACGGCGACCGCCTGCTCCTCGATGTCGGCCAGCTTCAGCCCGGCGACGCAGACGTAGAACTGCTGCCGGGCGGCGAGCTCGACGTCGGCCAGCGTCGTCCGCAGCCCCGCCTCCGCCCCGGTCACGCCTGCGCCCAGCGCCTTGCGCTGGAGCAGCAAGGGCAGGTCGAAGAGGGTCTGGCGCACGCTGATCCCGCGCGAGATCGAGTACTGCTCGCCCGCCAGGCCGAAGTAGTCGACATACTCGCTGCGCCAGCCCGCCGTGGCCGAGACGCTCGGCAGCAGCGACTGGTAGCTGCGCAGCCTGGCCCCCCGCGCGCTCTCGATGCGCGCCTCGGCCTGCTCGATGAGATCGCTGCGGTCGCGGGCGATGCGCACGCAGTCCTCGACCGTGAGCGGTCCGGCGGGCAGCAGCTCCGCGGCGGCCGCCGGGAAGGCCGCGCCGAGCAGCGCCGCCAGGGCGAGGAGGGCGGGCGCGGGGCGGAACGGAGGGGACCAGGGGCGGGCCGGCAGGCGCCGTCCCGATCGGAATCCGCGCGGCATGGCGAGCATCCTGCTTGTCTCCTTCTCTGGCCCGGGGAGGGATCGCGCCGGGATGCCGATCGCGGCTCGTTGCGTCGACCCGCCTCCTCCACCGCGGCGCCGGCCGTCTCGCGCTCGTACGGCCGGGACGGCGCCGGAGTTGCCGGGGCGCGACGAAGGGGGCGGGGCAATACCCGGGGCGCGGGAGCCGCGGGCCGCGCCGCCCGCGCTAGCCGCGCAACCCGAAGTTGAACGGGACCTCGATCCGGCACTTGACCGGCACGTCGCGCTGCATCGCGGGCTTGAAGAGGAACTTGCGCGCCGCCTCGATCGCCGCCTGCTGCAGGATCTCGTTGGCCGTGCTGCGCGACACGTAGGCCTGGATCACCCGCCCGCTCTCGTCGATGACGACGACCACGTGGACCGTGCCCTCCGACTCGGCCGCCATGGCCATGGCGGGATACTCCGGCGCCTCGCTATGGATGAGCACCGGGGGCGAGTCGTAGGCGACGAAGTCCTCGGGGGCCGGGGGCGCGCTGGGGATCTCGGGCGGCTCGAAGGGATTGAAGTCGGTGGGCGCGATCGTCTCGACGGCGTCGACGTCGTCGGAGGCCTCGAAATCCTGGGCGAAGAGGTCGGGCCGCTCGACATCGGCCGGCGGCGGGGGGATGACGATCTCGGTGGGCACCTCGACGCTCAGCACGGCGCGCTCGCGCAGCTGGTACGGCGTGGGCACGTAGGGCGGGGCGAAGACGAAGCCGACGCCGGTGACGGCGAGCGCGGCCACCGCGGCGAAGAACATCGTCCGCGAGTAGTTCGCCTTCAGCTTGGCGTGAGCCGATTCGTACCAGTTCGGGGCGAACATGCCTCACCCCCTAGTCGGTCGAGAACTCGTTGGTGAACGAGACGTTGATCGCGTTGACCTCGCGCAGCCGCAGCAGCAGGTCGTCCACGCGCTCGTAGGCCAGACCGGCGTCCAGGTTCACGCCGACGAGCAGCTGCGGATTCTCGCGCACCTTCTGCGCCAGGACCGCGCCGACCGCAGAGACCGTCAGGTAGCGGTCGTCGATCGTGATGTCGCCGAGCTTGTTCATCCAGACGTGGGTGACGCGCTCGCGCGGCACCTGCACCCCGCTCTCGGCGCGGGGGAGCTGGACCTCCAGGCCCTGCTCCATCTTGAAGATCGTCGTCGCCATGAAGAAGATCAGCAGGAGAAAGACGATGTCGCCCATCGATCCCGTGGGGATCCCGCCCTCGACCGCGACCGAACGCCGAAACCGCACGGCTCGTCCCTTTGCCTGTTGCCCCCCGCCGCGGGGGGCGGTTCGTCAACCGATCCGCTTGCGGATCGAGAAGCGCGGCGCGCCCGCCGCCTTGACCTCGTCCAGTACGTCCACCATCTGCTGATAGGCCGCATCCCCGTCGGTCTCGATCGTGACGATCAGCTGATCGTTCAGGTCGAGTTCGGTGCGCACGCGCGTGCGCACGTCGCGCAGCGACACGGGGACGCTCTCGATGTAGACCATGCCGTCGGCGGCGGCGCGGACGGTGATCACATTCTCCCGCTTGACCTTGACCGCCTTGCCCTCCATCCCTGGCAGGAGGACGGGGATGCCGTACTCGGTCTCGAAGGTCGTCGTGGCGATGAAGAAGACGAGCAGCAGGAAGGCCACGTCGGCCACCGAGGCCTGGCTGATCTCCGGCACCGGAGGCCGCGGGCGCTTGATCTTGGCCATGGCCCTCTCCCTCGCGCGACGGGACTAGGAACGCTGTCCGACTTCGAGATCGGTCAGCGTGTCGAGCAACTCGACGGCCGACTCCTCCATCTCGGTGACGAAGCGGTCGATGCGGGTGATGAAGAAGTTGAACATCGCCTGCGCCGGAATGGCGATGACCAGCCCGGTCATCGTCGTGATCAGCGCCTCGGAGATGCCGCTGGCGACGACCTTGGCGCTGACCTGCTCGGCGGCGGCGATGGCCTCGAAGGCGTTGATCATGCCGGACACGGTGCCGAGGAATCCGACCAGCGGGGAGATGTTGGCCACCGAGGAGAGGATCACCAGCCCGCGCTGGAGGAAGGACATCTCGATCGCCCCGGAGGTCTCGATGGCCTTCTCGACCGCCGCGGGGCCCCGCTCCACCTTGGTCAGGCCGGCGTGGAGGATCGCGGCGATCGGGCCGCGGGTGTTCATGCAGATCTCCTTGGCCTCCCCGACGCCGCGGCCGTTGCGCAGGCTAGCCACGACCGCCGTCATCAGCTTGCGCGTGTCCGTGTGCGCGCGCTGCATGGTGAAGAGGCGCTCGAGGGTGACCGCCAGGCCGAGCAGGGCGCAGAGCAGGAGGGGCCACATGAAGTTGCCCCCCTTCTGGAAGAACTCCACGAAGGCGCTCTGGCGCTCGCGGGCGGGCAGCTCGGGGTCCGGCAGCGCGGGCGCCGCCGCCTCCGCGCCGGCGCCCATGGCCGGCTGACCGCCCGGGGAGGCGACCTCCGACGTCGGCGCCTCGACGGCGGCTTCGGATCCGGCCGCCTCGACCATGGCCTCGCCTCCGGCCGTCTCCTGCGCCGCCGCGGGCGGCGCGATCGCCGTCGCGCCGCCCCACAGCAGAGCCAGCGCAACCAGACATCCCATGACCCAACCGCAGTCTCTCATGCCCTACCTCTCCCCTGGAGATCCGGCAACACCCCCCGGCCGATCCTCGCCGCAAGCTCCCACGACGCGGAACCCGTTGCCCTCACGAGCCGGCCATCCCTCACTCCCGCCAGCCAGTATAGAGATAAACGACAGCATGGTAGGATCATGCTCCGGGGGTGTCAATCCGCAATTTGGCCCTGGCGAGGATCTAACGTTCGGCCGGCCAGGATGGCCTCGACGGCCTGCTCCAGGCTCTCCACCGAGGCTGCCGGACGCGCGGCCCCGCCGTCGCCGAGCGCCTCCCGATGCTCGCCGCGCTCCCGTTCCCGCCCCCCGTATCCGGTGCGCACGAGCAGGCTCCGGCAACCGGCCGCCGCGCCCGCCTGCAGATCGGCCGGCGTGTCTCCCACCATGAACGAGCGGTCGAGATCGAGCCCCAGCTCGCGCGCCGCCAGGAGCAGCATGCCCGGCGCCGGCTTGCGGCACTGGCAGCGGCCGGTGTGTTCCGGGTGGTGCGGGCAGTGGTAGAAGCCGTCGACGGTCACGCCTTCCGTCTCCAGCAGCTCGCGCACCCTCGCCTCCACGGCGCGCACCGCCTCATCGCCGTAGAGCCCGCGCGCGACGCCCGACTGGTTGCTGGCGACGACGAGCCGGTAGCCCGCCTCCCGCGCCCGCCGCAGCGCTCCGGCGGCTCCCGGGATCAGGCGCACGCGCTGCGGGTCGCACAGGTAGGGCTCGAGCTCGATCAGCGTCCCGTCCCGATCGAGGAAGAGCCCCGCAGCCGCCGGGTGCGCCCGCGGATCGAGCAGGCTCCGGATGCGAGCCAGGACCTCCGTCGCCCGGATCGCCGCCATGCAGGGGGGCGGGGTGACGCCCAGAGGGCACCTTCGCCGGAAGCAGGGAGCCAGGGGGCAGGGCCCGCGCACGATCTGGTGGCGCGGCCCCTGCGGCCCGGTCCAGCGCGGGTCGGTCGGCCCGAAGAGGGCGACGACCGGGGTCCCCACCGCCGCCGCCAGGTGCATCGCCCCGCTATCGTTGCACACTACCGCCTGCGCGCGGCGCAGCAGCTCCGCCGAGAAGAGGATCGGGCCTGCGCCGCAGGCGTTGAGCCCCCCTCCTCCCGCGCCGGCGAGGAGCGCGGCGCCCGCCTCGCGCTCCGGCTCAGCGCCGACGACGAGCAGATCGGCGACCCCCCCGCCGCGCAGCTCCCGGGCCAGCTCGACGAAGCGCTCGAGCGGCCATTGCTTCGCCGGCCCGTAGCGCGCGCCGGGGCAGAGGGCGACGAGCGGGCGCGACCTCGCCTCTCCGAAGACATCGGCGAGGAGCCTCCCGGCTTCCGCTGCGGCCGCGCCGTCGGGCGGCAGCTCGGGAACCCCGGCGAAGCCCTCCGCCCCCGCCAGCCGCGCCAGATCCTTGAACTCCTCCGCCAGGTGGAGGCTCCCGCGAGGCAGTCGCGGCGCCCGGCAGGTCAGCCAGGGGCCGCGCCCCTGCTCGGCCCAGCCGATCCTCTCGGGCAGCCCCGCGGCCCAGAGCTGCAGCGCCGAGGAGAGCGAAGGCGTGAGGAGCAGCCCGCGCGAGCAGCCGGATGCCCGCAGCAGGCGGGCTTGCGCCAGCCACCGCCGCGGGGCGTGGCCGCCGGCCAGCTCGACCCGCGGGCTCTCCGGTGCCAGATGCCGGGCGAGGTCGAGCGCCGCCGGCCGGCCCGAGAAGACGGCGCCGGCCGGATCGAGCGCGGCCAGCGCCTCGAGGGCGGGGAGCGCGAGGAGCGTGTCGCCGACCCAGTTGGGCAGCCTGAGCAGCGTCCGCCGGGGCGCGCGCGCGGCCCCGGCGCCCGCCGCGCCCGTACCCGAGGCGATCACGAGCGCCTCCCCGCAGGCGCCGCCGTCCCCCCGGGCGGGGCCGGGCGGCGGCGTCGCGCGCCTTGCTCCGCGCGCGGCAGGCGCCTCACGGCCGTCTCCCCGCGCGCAGCGTCGCCAGGTGGCGCTCGACCTCCTCCCGCCGCGGGAAGCGCGGATCGATCGCCAGGACCTCCTCCAGGACGCGCTCGGCCGCGCCCGGCTGGCCGCTGTTGGCCAGCGAGATGCCCAGCAGGTAGGCCGCCGGCGCGGAGCGCGGCCAGAGGGGGCGCAGCCGCGAGAGCGTTTCCACGGCGCGCTCCCAGTAGCCGACGCGCGTCATCACGATCGCCAGGTTGTAGAGCACCTCCGGCGAGTCTGGGTAGAGGAGCAGCGCGTCGTCCAGCCTTCGCCCGGCGTCCAGCGGGCGGCCGAGGGCCAGCTCCGCGTTGGCCAGGTTGATGTGGATGCCGACGTCGGCATAGCCCGCTGCGAGAGCCGCGTCGAGCAGCTCGATCGCCTCGGCCAGCGCCCCGCCGCGCGCGAGCTCGCCGCCGAGCGTCGCCAGGAAGCCGCCGCGCAGCCCCCCCGCGGGGCCGAGGGCCACGCGCTCCCGCCAGCCCTCGTCCAGCGGCCCGCGCCCCTCGGGCAGCAGGAGCGCGCGCACCCGCCCGCCCGGTCGGCTCCCGGAGGCGCGCTCCTCGACCGCCTGATCGCGCAGGTCGAGATAGAAGGCGACGACGTCGGGGAACTCCTCGGCGCGGCGCAGGAAACGGACGATCATCCGCTCGCTGAGCACGACACCGCGACAGGCGCCGTACCAGCCGGTCCAGTAGGCGCCCCGCTCGCTCGCCGGATCGACGGCGTGGAACGGGATCGGCAGGAAGCGCAGCTCCCCGCCCCCCGAGGGGGCGAAGCCGAGGTCGTGGGCGACGAGGCTCCCTGCCGGCAACCGCTCCGCCAGCCAGGACTCGATCTCGGCGGTGGACGGCGGCTCCCCGGAGTTCCCGGCAGCGCGGCCGATCGTCGTCGCCGCCAGCGCGCCGACGGCGGCGGCGAGGACGAGGGCGCGCAGCGCGGTGGCGCCTCGCGACGCCCGCGTTCCGGCCACTGCCGCGGCCATCGCTCCCGCCTCGCTCGCCGCCCAGGGCAGGAGCAGCAGGAGAGGCAGCTCCCGCGGGAACCCGGCCAGAGTCCCCAGCACGACCACGCCGGCGAAGGCCGCCGGCGCCGCGTCGCCGGCTAGCACTCGCCGGGACCAGCCCGGCACGCGGGCGGCGAGCAGCAGAAGCCCCGGGAGGTGCAAGGAGCCCCACAGCGGCCAGGCGTCCCGGGAGAGGCCGAAGCCGATCCCGGAGCGCAGGACGCCCTCGAGCCGCGCCTGCCAGAGGAGCGCGCGCAGCCACTCGAGCGTCTGCAGCAGAGCCGGGGGATTGAGCGCCGGCGCCCCGAGCAGGCCGATGCCGAGCGTCGTCCAGGCCGCCCGCCGCCCCTCCCTCGGCCCGGCGAGCGCTCCCAGCGCCACCGGCAGCAGCGCCACCCAGGACCAGGGAGACCAGCCCAGCGACCAGGCGAGCAGGAGCCCCGCGGCCCAGGTGGGGAGCGCCCGGCGGGCGAGGAGGAGAAAGACGATCCCCAGCGACGCGCCGGGGCTCGCCTCCAGCGCGCCTTCGACCCAGATGGGCGAGCCGGCGAGGATGAGGGCGCCGGCGAACCCCTCCCAACCCGTGACCTTGCCTCCCCGGCGACCGGCCAGCAGCCCGACGGCCAGCAACGCCGCCGCGAGCCCCGCGACCCGCCCCGCGGCCGGCAACGCCGCGGCCGGAGCGCCCAGCCGGAGCAGCACGACCGCCGGGCCGACGCGGGGATCCTCGCGGACCGCGAGCACATCGAGCAGGCCGCGGCCCGTGGCCCGCGACTCGGCCTCCAGCGCCGCCGCGCGCTCCGCCCAGGCGGGAGGCGCCGCCGGCGCGGCGAAGAGGCCGCGGGCGGCGGCGAGAGCGAGCAGGAACAGCATCGGCGCGAGCGCTCGCAGGCGGGGCCGGCAAGGGAGCGGGCGCACGACTAGAACTCCGCCCCGATCGAGACCTCGCCCGCCGCCTTGCCGACCCAGCCGGCCAGATCCGTGCGGCGCGAGAGGTCCCAGCGCAGGATCATGAAGCCCAGGTTGACCGCCGCCCGCAGGCCGCACGAGGCGCGGACATCCTCGAGCCGGAAGGAGCCCTCGCCCCGGCCGGAGCGCAGCGCGCGGAAGTCGGCCGGGTCGTCCCAGGCGGCGCCGAAATCGCAGAAGAGCGCGCCGCGGATGCCGTAGATCCCGAGCCTCAGCGGCCAGGCGAGGGCGAACCCTTCGATGAAGGGGAAGCGGAACTCGAGGTTGGCGAAGGCGAGCGAGGTGCCGTAGAGCGGGTCCTGCGTGTAGCCGCGCAGCGAGTAGGGCCCGCCGAAGGCCATGCGCTCCCGGTCGCGCCCCCACTCGCCGGCGAAGACGCCGCGCAGCGCGAAGGCGTAGCGCTTGCGCACATTCCAGTAGAAGCGGTAGTCGGCCTCCAGCCCATGCGCCCTGCGCTCGCCGACGAAGGCCCCCGCCGAGAGCCGCGAGCGCCGGCCGCTCAGCGGCCCGGTCGAGCCGAAGAGCGCCGTGTCGTGGACGAAGGCGACCTCCGGGGCGAGGTAGGCGTAGGCGTCCTCCTCCCCCTCCCAGCCGCAGAGCCAGATGTTCGTCCCGCTGATCGCGTCGCAGGCCCAGCGGAAGCGGGTCTCGTGCACGGCGTCGACGGAGAGCTCCAGCCGGCGGAAGCGCGACAGCGGATACTGGACGCCCGCGCCCACGCCCCTGACGAGCCGCTTGAGGTAGATCTCCGGATACCCGGGGACGGTCGAGTAGCCGTAGCCGCCCATGAACTGGTAGGCGGCGAAGCTGAGGAACGGGCGCCGCCGCTGGTTGAGATAG
>VGIY01000002.1 GCA_016867695.1 Candidatus Eiseniibacteriota bacterium
GACCGCCTTGCGCACCAGGCTGTCCCCGGCGCGCCCGAGCGGCAGATCGATCGCGAAGCGGTCCTCGGCGGGCCGGCCCTCGACCAGCGCCAGGTAGATCTTCTGCGCGATCCGGTCGCGGAACTGGGCAGCGAGCTTGGCGGTCGCTTCCCTCGTGCGGCCGAGGACGACCACGCCGCTGGTCTCGCGATCGAGCCGATGAACGATGAGCAGGGGGGCCCACTCCGGGTGCTCGTCGAGAAGCGCGTGCAGCAGCGTGTGGCGGAAGTAGCGCCCCGAGGGGTGCATCGGCAGGTTGCCGCTCTTGGCCACGGCCACGAGCCAGTCGTCCGCGTGGAGGAGGGGGCAGAGCCGGTCGACGGGCGGTTCGGCGCGCCGCCGGGGCACGTAGTCGATCCGATCCCCGGCGCGCAGCCGCCTGGAGGGCCGCACGGCCCGGCCGTTGACAGTCAGGCGCCCCTCGCGGATCAGGCGCCCCCACTGCGTCCGGGAGCGGTAGGTGAAGCGGCGGGCCAGGTAGCCGTCGAGGCGGGCGCCCGCCTGCTCGGCCTCGATGCGCGTGCGCCCCATGCGCACCCAGGAGCGCAGCTTCTCCCCGCGAGCTCCTCGAGACTCGTCTCGCTCCATTCGGCAACCTCGTCTCGCCCCCGTGGGCCGGTGCAACCGCGTGGGCGGCCCGGGCCTGCGCCCGGACGATCCCGTGATCGGGGAGGGCGCTCCGGCGCGAGACACTATCCGCGTCCGGCCGCCGCCGCCAGCGGCGGAATCCCCCCCGGCGGCGAATCCGCCCCCGGCCCGCTGCCGGGCGGGAGCGCCGCGGGCGTCATGGCGCGAGGCCGCTGCGCGGGCGTCATGGCGTGAGGTTGCTGCGCGGGCGTCATGGCGCGAGGCCGCTGCGCGGGTCATCCGAACCCGGCCCATCATTCCCGGCCGCCGGCCGGAGCGGAGGAGGGACGAGATGCCGTCGGACGCCGATAGCGGCGCCATCACCGCCGTGCGCCCCGGATCGGTCCTGGTGCGGAACGCGGGGGGGGAGCACGAGGCCGCCGTGCCCAGGGGACTGCTGCGCGGCTCGAGAGCCCGGCGCGCGCCTCTGGCCATCGGCGATCGCGTCCGGGTCGAGCGCAGGGCCGCAGGCATGGCCGTCGTCGTCGAGATCCTCCCTCGGCGGAACAAGGTCTCGCGCCTCGGCTCGCTGCGGCCGCCCCGCGAACAGGTCATCGCCGCCAATGTCGATCGGCTGCTCGCCGTCCAGGCGCTCGACGAGCCGGCCTTTTCGCCGGCGATCCTCGACCGGCTGCTCCTGCTGGGCGAGGCGGGCGGAGTGCCCGGGGCGGTCTGCCTGAACAAGACCGATCTGGGCTCCGTCGATCGCGCCGTGGAGCTGCTCGCGCCCTACGCGCGCGCCGGGTATCCGGTCTTCGCCGTCAGCGCCCGACAGGGAGAGGGCCTGGCCGAGCTGGCCTCCTTCCTGCGGGAGCGGACGACGGTCATGGTCGGGACGAGCGGGGTAGGCAAGTCCTCCCTGATCAACCGGCTCGTGCCCGACGCTGCACAGCGCACGGAGGCGATCAGTCGCGCCAGCGGAAGGGGCGTGCACACGACCTCGCGCGTCGACCTCTTCGACATGCCCGGCGGCGGCGTCCTCCTCGACACGCCCGGGATGCGGGTGATCCACCTCTGGGGAGTCGCTCCCGAGTCCCTGGCGGGCCTCTTCCCCGAGTTGCGTCCCCATCTCGGGCGCTGCCGGTTCAGGGACTGCCTCCACCGCGGCGAGCCGGGCTGCGGGATCGGGGCGGCCGTGGAGGCGGGGGAGATCGCGGCGGCCCGCCACGCGGGGTATGGGCGCGTCCTGGAGGATCTGCTGGCCCTGAAGGCGCCCGCCGGGCGCGGCGGGCCCGGGGGGTGAGCGCCAGGCCGCTGTTGCCAGGCGGGGGGCGCGGCGCTATGATCTCCCGGTAGGCTCCGGTTCAGTCGCATCGTCCAGGTGACGGTTCGGGACACCGTTCACACGCGCGAAGGTGACCAGATGTCCGATCTGCCCGCAGCGCTCTCCTTCCTCGGCGTTCAGGAGCCGATCGAGCGCGCCGCGGTCGTGGTCCTTCCCGTGCCCTACGACCTGACGACGACCTACCAGCCCGGTGCGCGCTTCGGCCCGCGGGCCCTCCTGACCGCCTCGCTGAACGTCGAGCTCTTCGACGAGGAGCTGCGCTGGGATCCAAGCCGTGTCGGCATCCACACGCTCGAGCCGCTCGAGCCGCTCGCCGTCGGCCCGCAGGCCATGGTGCCGTTGATCCGCGAGCAGGTGGAGGAGATCTTCCTGGCGGGCAAGTTCCCGATCGTCCTGGGCGGCGACCACTCGGTGTCGATCGGGGCCCTCGAGGCGCTCGCCCGGCGCTGGGAGAATCCCTGGGTCCTGCAGATCGACGCCCACGCCGACCTGCGCGAGGAGTACCAGGGCAGCCCGTTCAGCCACGCCTGCGTCATGGCCCGCGCGAGGGAGTCCTTCCCCTGCGTGCAGGTGGGCGTGAGAAGCTGGAGCGCCGAGGAGGACGCCGCTCTGTGGGAGAGGCCGGAGCGGGTGATCCTGGCCCGGGAGGCCGAGGAGGATCCCGAGGCGGCGGCCGAGCGGCTGCTGAGCGTGCTCGGCGATCCGGTCTACCTGACGATCGATCTCGACGGACTCGATCCGTCGATCCTCCCGGCCACCGGCACGCCCGAGCCGGGGGGCCTGCGCTGGTTCACGCTGACCCATCTCCTTCGCCGGGTGGCGGAGAGCCGGCACGTCGTCGGCTGCGACGTGACGGAGCTCAGCCCGATCCCGGGCTTCATCGCCCCTGACTTCCTGGCCGCGCGTCTGGTGCTCAAGGTGATCAGCTACGTCTTCCATCGTCGACACCAGGGAGGGGGCTAGCCAACCAGAGAGGAGGCCGAGGATCAACATGGCGCGCGCGATCGTGGAGAATCTGATCGGGGAGCGGGTGCGCAGGATCCGGCAGCAGAAGGGGCTGACCCTGAGGGCCGTCGAACAGCGGGCCCGGGTCAGCGCCACGCACATCAGCGAGATCGAGCGGGGCAAGACGTCGCCGACCGTGGGCGTCGTGCGGCGCATCGCCGCCGCGCTGGGGGTCAGCTCCGCCGAGCTCCTCGACGCCCCCCCAGAGATGAGCCCGTTGCACCAGACGGCGCTGCAGAGACGGCGCTTCACTCGGCCGGAGGGCCGGGCGGAGGTGGAAGGCCTCACCCTCCCTCATGGTCCCTCGGAACTGTCGGTGCATCTGCTGACGCTGGAGCCGGGGGGAGGCTTCAGCGATCGGCCCCACGAGGGCGAGGAGCTCTGCTTCGTGCTCGACGGGGCCGCGGAGGTGCGCATCGACGGCGTGCCCCACATCGTGCGCCGGGGGGAGTCGCTGCACTTCCGCCCCCGGCGCGTTCATGAGATCCGCAACGCCACGCAGGCCGTCGCGCGCCTGATCTGGGTCGCGCGGCCGCGCCTCGGGCTGTAGGAGGGCTGGCGATGACCGCCAAGCAGACCCTGGCCAAGCGGCTGCGCGACACGCGCCATCGGCGGCGCATGACCCTCAAGGAGGTCGAGCGGCTGTCGGGCTTCTCCTCGACGCACATCAGCGAGATCGAGCGGGGGCGGACGAGCCCCACGGTGAAGGCGCTCGTGCGCATCGCCGAGGCGCTGGCCAAGGACCCCTGCTTCTTCGTCGAGAGCCGCGAGTTGGACGACGTCTCCCTCGTTTCCGGAACCGCGGGCGGCCGCCCCTCCGGCGCGCGCGAGGCCCCCTGGATGGCGCCGCTCTCGACGGGGATCCTCGGCGGCCGCCTGCGCGCCTACCTGGCGCGCAGCGAGGGTCCGGTCGAGAAGCCTCTCGAGGACCTCTGCGGCTGCGACACCTGCCTCTACGCGCTCGCCGGCAGCGTTCGCCTCCAGGCGGGGGACGAGGAGTTCACGCTGGGGCCGCAGGAGAGCCTGCACCTGCGCTGCGCCGAGGCTCCCATCCTGTCGGTGGAGGAGGGCCCGATGGAGCTCTTCGTCGTCGCTCAACCGGTGGCCGGACTGGCGCCGGGCCGGCGATCGGGCTCCTAGGCGGCCGGGCCCGCGCCGGGATCTTGCGCCGTCGGCCCCGCGCCGGGCCCCTGCGCGGCCGGGCCTGCGCCGGGCCGGCGATCGGGCCCCGGGGCGGCGCGCGTCTCGTCGGCCTTGCTGCGCTGCCAGGCGCGCTCCATCGTTTCCAGGTCGGCGTCCTCGAGAGCGATGCCCGCCGACACCAGGTGTGCCTCCATGCCGGCGAATCGCGTGCGGAACTTGCGCGTCGTCCGCTTGAGCAGCTGCTCGGGGTCGGCGCCCATGTGGCGCGCCAGATTGACGAGCGTGAAGAGCAGGTCGCCGACTTCCTCGAGCGCCGGCGCGGAGGCCTGCCCTCCGCCGGCCTCCGCCGGGGCGGGCGCGGTGGGGGGCGGCGGGCTCGCTGGCCTCGGGGGCGGCTGCGCGGCGGCGGGCGCGGCGGGCGCCCGAGCGGCGTCCGCGGCCCCCAGGGCGCGCGCCAGCTCGGCGCGCTCCTCGTCGAGCTTCTCCAGCACTCCTGCCGTGCCGGGCCAGTCGAAGCCCGCGCCCGCGGCCTTCTCCTGCACGCGGTAGGCTTCGAGCAGCGCCGGCAGCCCGGCGGCGCCGCTGGCCAGCCGATCCCGCGGCGAGCCCCGCTCCCGCCGTTCGGCGAGCTTGGCGCGCTCCCACTCGCGGCCGGCACTCCGCGGGTCGCCGCCGGAGGGCTCGCCGAAGACATGCGGGTGGCGGCGGATCATCTTGGACGCCGTGGCCCGGGCGAGCTCGGCGAAGGTGAAGCGTCCCTCCTCCTCGGCGATCGTGACCAGGAAGGCGAGCAGGAAGAGGAGGTCCCCGATCTCCTCCATCAGGCGGGCGCCGTCGTTCTCGGCGAGCGCCTCGAGGACCTCGTGGGTCTCCTCGAGCAGGTAGGGAGAGAGGCTGGCGAGCGTCTGCGCGCGGTCCCAGCCGCACCCCGCGGGGGCTCGCAAGCGGCGGCAGAGCGCGCGCAGACCATCCCAGTCGGGTGAGACTTGCGCATCCATGCCGGCACGCTAGCATGGGCGCCGAGACACAGGCAAGGCGCTCGCGCCGCGCGGGGGAGCCGCGCGGGGGCGATGCGCGGGGCGCTGCGCCGGCGCGCGCCGCGGCGCTCTCCGGCCGCGGACCGGGAGACGGTCCGGGACCGCGTCGCCGGGATGAGCGGGTCGCGGCGGCCGCCGGAGGCTGCGGGCGCCGTGGGATCCGCGACGAGAAGGCGCTGAGCCGCGCGACGAGGGTGCCGTGAATCGAGACGAGTCCGTCGGGCCGATGGGGTCGCGCGAGGGGGCGCTGTGCGCCGCCGCGCAAGCCGCCCGCGGGCGCGCCTACGCGCCCTATTCGGGCTTCGCCGTGGGGGCCGCCCTGGACACGGCCGAGGGGGAGATCGTCACCGGCGGCAATGTCGAGAACTCCGCCCACAATCTCGGCCTGTGCGCCGAGCGCGTGGCGCTCTTCTCCGCGCTGTCCCGGGGGCTGCACCCCGCCGGCCTGCTCGTCCTGGCCACGGACGCCGAGATCCCGACGCCCCCCTGCGGCGGATGCCGCGAGGCGCTGCGCGAGCTGGCCCCGAAGATGGAGGTGCTGGCGGTGGCGCGAGGCGGCCGGGCGAGGCGCTGGCCGCCCGGCGCCCTGCTGCCGGGGACCCGGCGGCAGGCGCGCGGCGGCGTGCTCGACCCGCGCGCGCTCATCGCGCGCAAGCGCGACGGGGGGGCCTTGGCCGCGGCCGAGATCGCCGCGCTCGTCGGCGGGCTGGCCGCGGGAGAGGTCGAGGAGCATCAGATCAGCGCCTTCATGATGGCCGTCTACCTGCGCGGCATGACGGCGGAGGAGACCCGGGACCTGACCTCGGCCATGCTCGCCTCGGGGGAGCGCCTCGATCTGAGCGCGCTGCCCGGGCCGCGCATCGACAAGCACTCGACCGGTGGCGTGGGGGACAAGATCTCGCTTCCGCTCCTGCCGCTGGCGCTCGCCGCGGGCCTGCGCGTGCCGATGATCTCCGGACGCGGGCTGGGCCACACCGGCGGCACGCTCGACAAGCTGGAGTCGATCCCCGGGTACCGGGCGACGCTGCCGATCGAGCGCCTGCGGGAGCTCGTCGGTGATCCGGGGGGCTTCATCGCCGGCCAGACGGCGGAACTCGTGCCGGCCGACCGGATCATGTACGCCCTGCGCGACGTCTCGGCGACCGTCGCCTCGGAGCCGCTCATCGTCAGCAGCATCCTCAGCAAGAAGCTCGCCGCGGGGCTGACCGGATTGGTGCTCGACGTCAAGTTCGGGCGGGGGGCCTTCATGGCCGACCGCGCCAGGGCGGAGCGGCTCGCGCGCCTGCTCGTCGAGACGGCGGGGGCGCTGGGCCTGCCGGCGGTCGCGCTGCTGACCCGCATGGATGAGCCCATCGGCGACACCGTCGGCAACGCCCTCGAGGCTCGCGAGAGCTTCGCCTTCCTCGACGGAGGGCGCGGGCCGGAGGATCTGCGCGAGCTGACGCTCGCCCTCGGCGGGTTGATGGTGGCGTTGGCCGGGCGCACGCCGACGATGGCCGAGGGCGCGCGAGTCCTCGAGAGGGCGCTGGGCGACGGGCGCGCGGCGGAGTTCGCCCAGCGCTGGATCGCCGCCCAGGGCGGGGATCCTCGCGTCGTGCGCGAGCCGCGGCGCCTGCGCGTCTCCGGACGCCAGCGCCTGCTGCGAGCCGAGGCCGGCGGCCGGGTCGCCGAGGTCGATGCGCTCGCGGCGGGGGAGCTCTGCGTGGGTCTGGGCGGCGGCCGGCGCTACGCGGGCGACGCCGTCGACCCGAGCGTCGGTCTGGAGTTCCTTCGCCGGCGGGGGGACCGCGTGGCGGCGGGCGATCCCCTGGTCCGGCTCTATCTGCCGGAGGAGGCCCCGGAAGGGCAGATCTGGCCAGAGGAGCGCGAGCTCGTGCGCATCGCCCCCGAGGCGCCCGCGGCGGGTCCGCGGATCGTCGCCCTCGTGCACGCCGGAGGCGTGTCGGACGACCCCTGGAACACGCGGCTCAGTGCCGCCGGCAGATCTCGCCCGGCTCGGTACCCGGGATGAAGAGGTCCTCGACGGGAGAGGGACAGTGGGGCCCGGCCAGCGCGCCGGAGTGCAGGCAGGTGCGCGCCGGCACAAGCCCGAGCGGGATCTCGAAGTCCTGGAGCCGGGCCCCGGCCTGGGCGGCGCGGACCACGGACACCCAGATCGGCAGGGCGGCCTTGGCCCCCGTGGCCGTCGTACTGCCGCCGATGCGGATCTTCCAGTCGAATCCGACCCAGACGCCGACGGCGATCTCGGGCGTGTAGCCGACGAACCAGGCGTCGGTGTAGTCGTCCATCGTCCCGGTCTTCCCCGCCGCGGCGCCGGTGAGGCCGAGCGCGGAGCGGGCCTCGTAGCCGGTGCCGAAATCGAAGACCGTCTCGAGCATGCTGGTGACGATCGCCGCCGTGCGTTCGTCGAGGACCTGCTCCGACTGCAGGGCGTGGCGCTCGAGCTCGTGACCGTAGCGGTCGCTGACCCTCTCGATCAGATAGGGCTGCACGAGGATGCCGTGATTGCCGAAGGCGCCGAAGGCGGAGGTGAGATCGATCAGCGTCGCCTCGGCCGTGCCGGCGGCCAGGGAGATGACGGCGGGAACGCGCCCGCGCAGCCCCATCGCCCGGGTCAACGCGACGACGCGGCGAATGCCGACCGCGTCCAGGAGGCGGGCGGTCGGCCTGTTGATCGACTTGGCCAGCGCGAAGCGCAGCGTTACCGGGCCGTAGTCCTCCCGGGTGTCGAAGTTGCGGATCTCGTAGATCGTGCCGCGGCCGTCGTTCAAGCGGAAGGTGGTCGGCTCGTCGACCAGGATGTCGTTCGATCGGTAGCCCTGGCGGATCGCCTCGGCGTAGATGAAGGGTTTGAAGGTCGAGGCGGACTGCCGGGGAGCCTGGGTGGCCCGGTTGAAGGGGCTCTCGGCGAAGTCGCGCCCGCCGACCATGGCGCGCACGGCCCCGGTGGCGATGTCGACGGCGATGACGGCCCCCTGCAGGCGCAGCGGCGAGGCGAGCCGTTCCTGCGGCGGCAGGCCGTATGAAGCGAGCATCTCGTCGCCCCGCCCGAAGAGGTAGGGATACAGGATCAACCCCTCGATCTTGCTCAACTGGCTCTCCAGCGCCTCCTCGGCGACGCGCTGGAGATCGATGTCGAGCGTCGTCTCGACCACCAGCCCGCCATGGTAGATGCGCTCGGTGCCGTATCGCCCGGCCAGCTCGCGGCGCACCGCCTCGGTGAAGTAGGCGCCCAGGCGGCCGCGCCCGCCCGCCTCGCGCACGACGATCGGAGCGGCCATGGCGCGCTCGCAGGTCTGCTCGTCGATCGCTCCCGTCTCGAGCATCGAGCGCAGGACGATGCTGCGGCGCCTCTTCGCGGCCTCGGGATGCCGGCGCGGCGAGAAGGCGGCGGGATTGCCGGGCAGTCCGGCCAGCAGCGCGCACTGCTCCAGCGACAGCGCCGCGGCGGGCACTCCGCAGAAGCGGCGCGCCGCCGCCTCGAGCCCGTAGGCCCCCTCGCCGAAGTAGATCTGATTGACGTACATCTCCAGGATCTCGTCCTTCGAGAACGAGCGCTCGATGCGCAACGCCAGGATCGCCTCGCGGATCTTGCGCCCCAGCGTGCGGCGGTGGTCGAGGAAGAGGTTCCAGGCCAGCTGCTGCGTGATCGTCGAGGCCCCCTCGGCGATCCGCCCCTCGAGCACGTTCGACCGGATCGCGCGCAGGACGCTCGTCGAGTTGATGCCCCAGTGGCGGTAGAACTGGCGATCCTCCGTGGCCAGGATCGCCTGGAGGAACGCGGGCGGCACGTCGCCGAGTCTCAGTGGCACGCGATCCTCGACGTAGAACTCGTCGAACGGGCGCCCCTGGGCGTCGAGCAGGCGCGTGGAGAGGCTGGCCTCCATCTCGCGCGGCGTCGCCGGCGAGGGCAGGTTGTGTCCGAAGAAGCGAATCAGGCCATAGAGCCCGCCCGCGAGCAGCAGGATGACGAGCAGGAATGCGAGAACAAAGTGCTTCACGGCTCTCGGGCGGCGCGCCGCGAGGCGCGCCGGACTCCTCCCTGGGACGGCGGCGGATCGACGAACTTCGATACCCCCGCCAGCCGCCGGTTGCAACCGAATCGGTTCCCCCCGGGGGGGCATGGGTCCGCCGAGGGACCCGTGGATCGACTGTAACTCAAGGGCGAGGAACAGGTTAGAAGAAAGATTGCGATTTCGGCCCGGGCGGGCAAATAAGTGTTGATCCCGGACCCCGGGCCGATTAGATTCTGTGGCTGCGATCTGCGAGCGGCTCCGGCCGGGGCAACGCGCAAATCACCCTTGACGGCGCGACATTGGGGGGATATCTTCCCCGTTCGCCTTGATCGCACTGCGCGAGAGCGCGCTCAGGTTGGTCTTTGAAAACGGAACGGCGAAGGATCGCGAGCCCTTGTCGGATGGGTTCGGCGTCATGGCGCCGGATCCCTTTGACATCAGTCAAGGACCCTCTCCAAGGGAGAGGATCACCATGATCTTCTACCACGGAGGGTTTGATCCTGGCTCAGAACGAACGTTGGCGGCGTGGATTAGGCATGCAAGTCGAGCGAGAACGTCACCTTCGGGTGGCTAGTAAAGCGGCAAACGGGTGAGTAACACGTGGGAAACCTGCCCTCGAGTTGGGGATAACACTCCTAACGGAGTGCTAATACCGAATGATACGGCTGGGTCGCCTGGCCCGGCCGTCAAAGCTGGCCTCTGTTTACATGCTGGCGCTTGAGGATGGTCCCGCGCCCCATTAGCTTGTTGGTAGGGTAACGGCCTACCAAGGCGACGATGGGTAGCTGGTCTGAGAGGATGGTCAGCCACACTGGGACTGAGATACGGCCCAGACTCCTACGGGAGGCAGCAGTCGAGAGGCTTCGTCAATGGGGGAAACCCTGAACGAGCGACGCCGCGTGAGCGATGAAGGCCGTAAGGTCGTAAAGCTCTGTTGGCGGGGAAGAAATGCCGGCATGCGAACAACATGTCGGTTTGACGTTACCCGCAGAGAAAGCTCCGGCTAACTCCGTGCCAGCAGCCGCGGTAACACGGGGGGAGCAAACGTTGTTCGGAATCACTGGGCGTAAAGGGCGCGCAGGCGGCCCGGTAAGTGGGATGTGAAAGCCTCTGGCTCAACCAGAGAACTGCATCCCAGACTGCCGGGCTTGAGGTCGGGAGAGGAAACGGGAATTCTCGGTGTAGCGGTGAAATGCACTGATATCGGGAAGAACACCAGTGGCGAAGGCGCGTTTCTGGCCCGAACCTGACGCTCAGGCGCGAAAGCTGGGGGAGCAAACAGGATTAGAGACCCTGGTAGTCCCAGCTGTAAACGGTGGGCACTAGGTGTGGGAGGCATCGACCCCTTCCGTGCCGCAGCTAACGCATTAAGTGCCCCGCCTGGGGAGTACGACCGCAAGGTTGAAACTCAAAGGAATTGACGGGGGCCCGCACAAGCGGTGGAGCATGTGGTTCAATTCGATGCAACGCGAAGAACCTTACCTGGGCTTGACATGCACCGGACAGGTGTGGAAACACACTCTCCCTTCGGGGTCGGTGCACAGGTGCTGCATGGCTGTCGTCAGCTCGTGTCGTGAGATGTTGGGTTAAGTCCCGCAACGAGCGCAACCCTTGTCCCTAGTTGCCAGCACTTCGGGTGGGCACTCTAGGGAGACTGCCGCCGATGAGGCGGAGGAAGGTGGGGATGACGTCAAGTCCTCATGGTCCTTATGTCCAGGGCTACACACGTGCTACAATGGCCGGTACAAAGGGTCGCAAGACCGCGAGGTGGAGCTAATCCCAAAAAGCCGGTCTCAGTTCGGATTGCAGTCTGCAACTCGACTGCATGAAGTTGGAATCGCTAGTAATCGCTGATCAGCAGGCAGCGGTGAATATGTTCCCGGGCCTTGTACACACCGCCCGTCAAGCCACGAAAGTCGGCAGTACCCGAAGTCGCTGACCCAACCGCAAGGAGGGAGGCGCCGAAGGTAAGGCTGGTGATTGGGGCTAAGTCGTAACAAGGTAGCCGTACCGGAAGGTGCGGCTGGATCACCTCCTTTCTAAGGAGCTTGACGACCGTCGGCTTCGTGCCGGCGGCCGTCCACTCCAGGTCGGTCCACAAGAGCGAGCGACCTTCGCCGTCCGTTTTCTGAGTTTGCGTCTGCGCGAGCCGGACGGAAGCCGTTGCTTCCGCCTGCAGTTCAAGCGGGCCTATAGCTCAGTTGGTTAGAGCGCACGCCTGATAAGCGTGAGGTGGCTGGTTCAACTCCAGCTAGGCCCACCGCGTCGGCGGCGCCGCGATAGCCTCTCGGGCGCGGGCCCGCGGGGACGCTCGTTCCGCTCGAACGCCTGGCACATCGCCTTCCGGGGACATAGCTCAACTGGGAGAGCGCCGCCTTTGCACGGCGGAGGTTGCCGGTTCGAGCCCGGTTGTCTCCAGGTCCCGCACGGGAGCCGGCTGTCCGCAGACAATGGTTTTCCGGGAAGGCCGGGGTTCGGCCCACGGATGTTCTTTGACAACTGAAGAGAGATCGAAACGCAGTCGATCGCCGAGGATCGGCTCTTCGAGCCGATCGAATGATCATTCATTCATCGTGCACCTAAGTGTTCGACCAAGCTACTAAGGGCAGGTGGTGGATGCCTTGGCGTCGGGAGGCGATGAAGGACGTGGTAAGCTGCGATAAGCTCCGGTGAGGTGCAAACAACCCGTGACCCGGAGATGTCCGAATGGGGAAACCCGGCGGGGGTCATGCCCCGTCACTGCCGGCTGAATCCATAGGCCGGTCAGAGCGAACCGAGGGAACTGAAACATCTCAGTACCTCGAGGAAGAGAAAGCGAATGCGATTCCGCAAGTAGCGGCGAGCGAAAGCGGAACAGCCCAAACCGTCGGCATGCCAAGCCCGCGAGCGTTGTGCCGGCGGGGTAGAGGGGCCTGTCTTCACTGGGGCGCGGCCCAAGTGGGGGCTCGGAGTGGATCCTAGCAGAACAGCTCTGGAAAGGCTGGCCATAGAAGGTGATAGCCCTGTAAGCGAAAGGATCCTCTCTCCCTTCTGGCAGGTACCCAAGTAGTGCGGGACACGTGAAATCCTGTGCGAATCCGGGGAGACCACTCCCTAAGGCTAAATACTTCCCGACGACCGATAGCGGACAAGTACCGTGAGGGAAAGGTGAAAAGAACCCCTGGCGGGGAGTGAAATAGAACCTGAAACCACTTGCCTACAAGCGGTCGGAGGCGGACCTGGAGCTTCGGCTCCAGGCGAGCTGACGGCGTGCCTTTTGCATAATGAGCCGGCGAGTTACTGAGTGCAGCAAGGTTAAGCGTCTAAGACGTGGAGCCGTAGCGAAAGCGAGTCTGAACAGGGCGTTGAGTTGCACTAAGTAGACCCGAAGCCGAGTGATCTATCCATGGCCAGGGTGAAGCGCGTGTAAAAGCGCGTGAAGGCCCGAACCCACTAGAGTTGAAAATCTAGGGGATGAGCTGTGGATGGGGGTGAAAGGCCAATCAAACTCGGAAATAGCTGGTTCTCCCCGAAATGCTTTTAGGAGCAGCCTCGGGAGATTGTGTGACGGAGGTAGAGCACTGATTGGACTAGGGGCCCTACCAGGCTACCAAACCCATTCAAACTCCGAATGCCGTACACACCTACCCCGGGAGTGAGGCTACGGGCGATAAGGTCCGTGACCGAGAGGGTAAGAACCCAGATCACCAGCTAAGGCCCCTAAGTTCAGGCTAAGTGTGGTTAAGGATGTGGGGTTGTTCAAACAGCCAGGATGTTGGCTTAGAAGCAGCCATCATTTAAAGAGTGCGTAATTGCTCACTGGTCTAATGACCCTGCGCCGATAATTATCGGGACTCAAGCCTGACGCCGAAGCTGTGAATTCCCGTAAGGGACTGGTAGGGGAGCGTTCCGTTGTAGGTTGAAGCGGAATCGACAAGATTCCGTCGACGAACCGGAAGTGAGAATGCCGGCATGAGTAGCGATAAAACGGGTGAGAAACCCGTTCACCGTAAACCTAAGGTTTCCTGAGGAAGGCTAATCCGCTCAGGGTCAGTCGGATCCTAAGCCCAGGCCGAACGGCGTAGGCGATGGGAAACAGGTCAACATTCCTGTACCACTGGCAAGACGTTTGAGCTATGGGGTGACGCAGGAGCTCAAGGTCCGCGCACTATCGGATGTGCGTCTAAGCCCGTAGGGGGAGGTTCCAGGCAAATCCGGAGCCTCATCAACCCCGAGAGGCGATGGTGAGTCCCCTTCGGGGGGCGAAGTGGCCCCAGGCAAGCTGCCGAGAAAAACCTCTATGCGAGTCTTGTCGGTGTCCGTACCGCAAACCGACACAGGTAGGTGGGGTGAGAAACCTAAGGTGCTCGAGTGAGTTCTCGGGAAGGAACTCGGCAAAATTACCCCGTAACTTCGGAAGAAGGGGTGCCTCCAGAGGATAGCTCCTCGCGGGCGAAAGTATGGAGGCCGCAGAGAATCGGCCCAAGCGACTGTTTACTAAAAACACAGGACTCTGCTAAGCCGATGAGGCGATGTATAGGGTCTGACACCTGCCCGGTGCCGGAAGGTTAAGGGGAGGGGTTAGCCGCAAGGCGAAGCCCTGAGCCGAAGCCCCGGTAAACGGCGGCCGTAACTATAACGGTCCTAAGGTAGCGAAATTCCTTGTCGGGTAAGTTCCGACCTGCACGAATGGTGTAACGATTTGGGCGCTGTCTCCCCGAGAAGCTCGGCGAAATTGAAGCGGCGGTGAAGATACCGTCTACCCGCGACTGGACAGAAAGACCCCGTGGACCTTTACTGCAGCTTGATATTGGGTCTTGGCGTCTCATGTGTAGGATAGGTGGGAGGCTTTGAAGCGTGGGCGCTAGCCTGCGTGGAGCCAACCTTGAAATACCACCCTTGAGTCGTTGGGATTCTAACCTCGCGCCGTGAATCCGGCGCAGGGACAGTGTCTGGTGGGCAGTTTGACTGGGGCGGTCGCCTCCAAAAAAGTAACGGAGGCGCGCAAAGGTTCCCTCAGCGCGGTTGGTAATCGCGCGCGGAGTGTAAAGGCAGAAGGGAGCTTGACTGCGAGACCGACGGGTCGAGCAGGTGCGAAAGCAGGCCTTAGTGATCCGGCGGCTCCGAGTGGAAGGGCCGTTGCTCAACGGATAAAAGGTACCCCGGGGATAACAGGCTGATCCCCCTCGAGAGTCCACATCGACGGGGGGGTTTGGCACCTCGATGTCGGCTCATCGCATCCTGGGGCTGGAGAAGGTCCCAAGGGTTTGGCTGTTCGCCAATTAAAGCGGTACGTGAGCTGGGTTTAGAACGTCGTGAGACAGTTCGGTCCCTATCCATCGTGGGCGGAGGAGACTTGAGGGGAGCTATCCCTCGTACGAGAGGACTGGGATGGACCAACCTCTAGTGTACCGGTTGTCGCGCCAGCGGCATCGCCGGGTAGCTATGTTGGGCATGGATAAGCGCTGAAAGCATCTAAGCGCGAAGTCAACCCCAAGATGAGGTCTCCCGGACGCAAGTCCCTGAAGGCCCCTCCTAGACTAGGAGGTTAATAGGCCACAGGTGTAAGCGCAGTAATGCGTTCAGCCGAGTGGTACTAATCGGCCGTGCGGCTTGGTCGGACTCCTATTGCACGACTCGGTAGGCTGCGTTTCGTCTCTCTCCAGTTGTCTGGACCTCGGGCCCGGTCCGAGGTCTTCCCGGTTTTCCGGTGGCAATGGCGGAGGGGAAACACCCGTTCCCATTCCGAACACGGTCGTTAAGCCCTCCAGCGCCGATGGTACTGCGTGGGAGACTGCGTGGGAGAGTAGGTCGCCGCCGGGATCTCTCGCGAAAGGGCGCTGGGTCTCCAGCGCCCTTTCTGCTTCCGGCTGAGTGCTCGTCTCGTTGAACGGGGCGCGGCGCTCTGGTAATCTCGCCGTTTGTCTCGACGCGGCGGCCAGGCGCCGGTCGCGGGGCCGCGCGACGCAGGGCGACGACGACGGCGCGGGGTCGACCCATCCGGCGGAAAGGGGATGCAGGTGAAGCAGTACGACACGGCCAAGATTCGCAACGTGGTCCTCCTCGGACACGGCGCCTCGGGCAAGACGCTGCTGGCGGAGTCGATCCTCTTCGCCACCGGGGCCGCCAGCCGGCGCGGCAACCCCGCCGACGGCACCTCGACGCTCGACGGCAGCCCCGAGGAGATCAAGCGCAAGATGTCGCTCAGCCTGGCGCTGGCGCCGGTCGAGTGGGAGGGCTGCAAGATCAACTTCCTGGACGCCCCGGGCAGCGGCGACTTCGTCGGCGAGGCGGAGGCGGGCCTGCACGCGGCGGATCTGGCGCTGATCCTGGTCAACGGCACGGCCGGAGTCGAGGTTGACACCGATCGCTTCTTCGAGATGGCCCAGGAGGCGGGCAAGCCGGTCTGCTTCGTCGTCAACCAGCTCGATCGCGAGCAGGCCGACTTCGCGCGCAGCCTTCAGGCGGTGCAGGGCGAGCTTTCCGAGCGCGCCGTGCCCTTCATGCTGCCGACAGGCGCGGGCCCCGCATTCCAGGGGCTGATCGACCTGGTCGCGGGCAAGGCCTACGCGGACGCGGGCAAGGGCCGCAGCAAGCCGGACGAGGTCCCGGGGGCGCTGCAGGGTCAGCTCGACGAGATCCGCGGCCGGCTCGCGGAGGCGGCCGCGGAGACCGACGACGGGCTGTTGGAGAAGTACCTCGAGGCGGGAGCGCTCGCGCCGGAGGAGATCCAGCGGGGCCTGCGCGAAGGCTTCCACAAGGGCAAGCTGTTCCCGGTGCTGGCCGTCTCGGCCGAGACGATGACCGGCATCGACCGGCTGCTGGAGTTCCTCCGCGAGTGGGCGCCCAGCCCGCTCGACGCGCCTCCGGCGTTGGCCCGCCGCGAGGGGCAGGCGGAGCCGGCGCCGCTGTCGGGCCGCACGGACGGCGCCCCCGTGGCCTTCGTCTTCAAGACCCACTTCGACGAGCGGCTGGGCGAGTACACCGTCCTGCGCGTCTACTCGGGCGTGCTGGCGCCGGGCGACTACTACAACGTCCGCAAGGAGACCGGTGTGCGCGTCGGCTCGCTCTATGCCCTGCGCGGCAGGGAGCGCATCGATCTCGACAGCCTGCCCTGCGGCGACATCGGCGTGACGCCGCGGATCAAGAATGTCGCCACGAACGACACGCTGGCGGCCAAGGACAACCGGGTGCTGGTCGAGCCGATCGGATTCTCGGAGCCGCTGCACACCGTGGCGGTCGTGCCCGCCGTGCGCGGCGAGGAGGAGAAGGTCGCCAGCGGGTTCGTGCGCCTGGCCGACCTGGACCCGACCTTCCGCATGCGCGTCGACTCGGCGCTGCGCCAGACGCTCGTCAGCGGGATGGGGGACCAGCACCTGGACGTGATGATCGAGCGCTTCAAGGCGCGCAGCAAGATCGACCTGGAGACGCGCAAGCCGCGCATTCCCTACCGCGAGACGATCCAGAAGACGATCGACGACATCCAGGGCAAGCACAAGAAGCAGACCGGCGGCCGCGGCCAGTACGGCGACGTCCACCTGAAGATCGAGCCGCTGCCTCGTGGCGGCGGCTTCGAGTTCGTCGACGCGATCGTCGGCGGGGTCGTGCCCGGCAAGTTCATTCCCGCGGTCGAGAAGGGCATCCGCGAGTGCCTGGAGCGGGGGGTCCTCGTCGGCTGTCCCGTGGTCGACGTCAGGGCCACGCTCCACTACGGCTCCTACCACGATGTCGACTCCTCCGAGCAGGCCTTCAAGACCGCCGCCTCGATCGGCTTCAAGGAGGGCTTCCTCAAGTGCCAGCCGATCCTGCTCGAGCCGATCATGAAGCTGGAGATCTTCGTGCCCGAAGCGCACACGGGCGACATCATGGGCGACATGAGCAGCCGCCGCGGCCGGATCCTCGGCATGGAGCGCGCCGGGCGCCGCCAGAAGGTCCAGGCGATCGCCCCGCTGGGAGAGCTGTTCGGCTACAACGCCAACCTGCGTTCGATGACCCAGGGGCGGGGGCGGTTCCGCATGGAGATGTCCCACTACGAGGAAGTCCCGCGCGAGGTCCAGGACAAGCTGGTCGAGTCCTTGCGCAAGGAGATGGACGAGACGAAGGCCTGAGGCTGGGCCGCCGTGGCGGCGAGCGCGCGGCGCGCGGGCGGCGGCTCCCGCGCGTCGGGGCCTGGAGGAGCGCGCCGTCGAGGCGCCGACCGCGTGGGGGTGAGGGATGAGCGGCCACTCCAAGTGGAGCACGATCAAGCGCAAGAAGGGCAAGCTCGACGCCCAGCGGGGCAAGATCTTCACCCGCTGCATCAAGGAGATCATCATCGCCGCCCGGGAAGGCGGAGGCGATCCGAGCGGGAACGCCCGCCTGCGCGCGGCGGTGACGGCGGCCAAGGCGGCCAACATGCCGGCGGCCAACATCGAGCGGGCGATCAAGAAGGGCACGGGCGAGCTGCCCGGGGCGAGCTACGAGGAATACACCTACGAGGGCTACGGCCACGGCGGGGTGGCGATCTTTCTCGAAGTGCTCTCCGACAACCGCAACCGCACGACGGCCGAGATCCGGCACCTCTTCGGCAAGTACGGCGGCAACCTCGGCCAGGACGGCTGTGTCGCCTGGATGTTCGAGCCCAAGGGGATCATCACGATCGCCCGCGGGGCGATCGGCGAGGAGCGCCTGCTGGAAGTGGCCCTGGATGCCGGCGCCGACGACGTCAGCGGCGACAGCGACGACGCCTTCGAGGTCTACGCGACGATCCCCGACCTCGCCCGGGTGGCGCAGGCGCTGACCGACGCCGGGATCCCGCTGATGTCCGCGGAGCCCTCGCGCGTGCCGCAGAACACGGTCCTGCTCGGCGAGGAGGAGGCGGTCAAGCTGATGAAGCTGCTCGAAGCGCTCGAGGAGCACGACGACATCCAGAAGGTCTACGCCAACTTCGACGTCTCGACCGACACGATGAACAAGCTGAAGGCGGAGTAGAGGCGCGTCCGTTCGGCCCACCACGGGGAGGCCGCTCGACGCGCGGATCGGGCTCGCCGGCGCGGTTGAGCCGGGCGGTGTCCGCGGCTAGGATGGGCCGGGTCGGGGCGACCCGGCCCTCGCCGTCGCCGGCCCGGGAACTCCCCGCGGCGCAGGCGGGAGGCGAGGCGTCCCGCTGACCCCGCCCGAAGGAGCGGCATGCGCATCCTCGGACTCGATCCCGGCTCGCTGACCACCGGCTACGGGCTCATCGCCGCCGAGCCGGGGCGGCTCTGCTGGCGAGCGAGCGGGTTGATCCGCCCGCCGCGGGGCGAAGCCCTCGCCGCGCGGCTGCAGGCGCTCCACCAGGGTCTGACCGCGGTGCTGCAGGCGCAGCGCCCGGACGTCGTCGCCCTGGAGGATTCCTTCGTCGGCCGCCACGCCCGCACCGCGCTCGTCCTGGGCCACGCTCGCGGAGCGCTGATCGTCGCCGCGCTCGCCGCCGGAGTGCCGGTGGTCGAGTACGCGCCGCGGCTGGTCAAGCTGGCCGTGACGGGAGCCGGCGGGGCGCGCAAGGAGCAGGTGCTGCACATGGTCGGTCGATTGCTGGAGGGGGCGCCCGAGGGGCTGTCCCACGACGAGACCGACGCGCTGGCGGTCGCGATCTGCCACGCGCACCGTTCGCAGCCGCAGGCAGGCGCGCTGCTGGCCGGCGCAGGGCGGGGCGGGGGCGCGTCGCGCGGGAGGCGATCGGCGGGCGGCGCGCGGGCGCAGGCGGGAGCGGGGAGCGGCGCGCCGGATTCGCGGAGAGCGGTCCGAGGCTGGCCCGGCGCGGGAGGCTGGCGGTGATCGAGCGGGTGCGCGGGCGGCTGGTCGGCGTCGACGCCGAGGGCCTGGTGGTCGAGCTGGGCGGGCTCTCGCTCAGGCTCCTCGTGCCGCGCGGCGTCCTCGCCGACATGGCCAGCCTGAGCGAGGGCACGGGCGCGCCGCCGGCTGTTTCGCTGGCGACGCACATGCTCGTGCGGCCCGAGAGCTGGCAGCTCTTCGGCTTCGCCGGGGAGGAGCAGCGCGACCTCTTCCGGACGCTGCTGGGCGTCACCGGGATCGGCCCCCGGCTGGCCCTGAGCCTGCTTTCGCACCTGAGCCGGGAGGAGATCGCCGCGGCGGCCGAGGCGCGCGACGCGCGCGCCTTCCAGCGCGTGCCGGGCGTCGGCAAGCGCACCGCCGAGAGGATCGCGGTCGAGCTGGCGGGCAAGCTCGCCCCGGCCGGGCCGGGCCCGGCCCCGGGCGGCAGGCGGAGTGTCGGCGAGGACGCGATCGACGCCCTGCTCGCGCTCGGCGTGGCCCCGGCGGAGGCCTCGGCGCTGGTGCGGGCCGCGCTGAGGGCCGATCCGCAGCCCGCCGAGACGGGGGACCTCGTCGCCGCGGCGCTGCGCGTGCGCCGGGCGCGGGGATAGGAGCGCGGGGGTATGGCGAAGCGACCCGGGCGCGAGGAAGAGGGCGGCTCCCGTCTCGGTCCCGGCGCCCCCGGACACGATCCGCGTCTCGGTCCCGGCGCCTCCGGACACGATCCGCCTCTCGGTCCCGAGGCCTCCACGCTCGATCCGCAGCGCCTTCCCGACGAGCCCCCGCAGGAGCGGTCGCTCAGGCCGGGATCGCTGGCGGACTTCATCGGACAGGCCTCGCTCAAGGACAACCTGGCCATCCTGATCGGCGCGGCGCGCAAGCGCGGCGACCCGCTCGAGCATTTGCTCTTCTACGGACCGCCCGGGCTCGGCAAGACGACGCTGGCGCACCTTCTCGCCCACGAGATGGACGTTCCGCTCGTCGCCACCAGCGGGCCGGCGCTCGAGCGCGCCGGAGACCTGGTGGGGCTGCTGACGAGCCTCACCCCCCGCGGGATCCTCTTCGTCGACGAGATCCACCGCATCCCCCGCGTGGTCGAAGAGTACCTCTACAGCGCGATGGAGGACGGCCGGCTCGACATCGTCCTCGACCGCGGCCCGGCGGCGCGCTCCGTGCGGCTGAATCTGGTCCCCTTCACGCTGGTCGGCGCGACGACGAGAGTGGGCCTCCTGACGGCGCCGCTGCGCGGGCGCTTCGGCTACACGGGGCACCTCGACTTCTACCCGCCGGAAGAGCTGCGGGCGATCGTCGAGCGTGCCGCCGGCGTCCTGCGCGTCGTGCTCGACGAGGAGAGCGCTGCGCTGATCGCCGGGCGCGCCCGCGGCACGCCGCGCATCGCCAACCGCCTGCTGCGGCGCGTGCGCGATCTCGCCGATGTCCAGGGCGCGGCGCGGGTCACGCCGGAGATCACCCGCGCGGCGCTGGCCATGCTGCGGATCGACGAGCGGGGGCTGCACGAGATGGACCGGCGGTTGCTCGAGGCCCTCGTGCTCAAGTTCAACGGCGGCCCGGTCGGGCTGGGGACGCTGGCGGCGGTGCTGGGGGAGGAGGAGGACACGCTCGAGGACCTGCTCGAGCCCTACCTCATGCAGCAGGGCTACCTCGAGAGGACCCGGCGCGGGCGCGCGGCGACGCGGCTCGCCTTCGAGGCGCTGGGCGTCGATCCGGGCAGGGCGCAAGAGCGGCTGCTCTGACCAACGGGCGGCCGCGGCGTCGCGGGGCGACCCGCGAGGAGCGCCGGCGATGGGGGTTGCCGTGGATCGCGCAGCGCAGGACTTCGACCGGCTGCTCGCCGACTACGACTACGCGCTGCCCGAGACGGCGATCGCCCAGCGACCCGTCGAGCCGCGCGACGCCGCGCGGCTGCTCATCCTCGGCCGCGCGCGCGCGGAGCTGCGCGAGGCGAGGGTGAGGGACCTGCATCGCCTGCTCTCGCCGGGAGACCTCCTCGTCGTCAACGACACGCGCGTGCTGCGCGCGCGGCTGTGCGGACGCAAGCGGGGAAGCGGCGGGCGAGCCGAGATCCTGCTGCTGCGGCCGATCGGCGGAGCGGGGAGAGCGGGCGGGAGCCGACCGGGCCGCGAGCGCGGGGCGCTGACGGGGCCGGCGGGGGCGGATGCGGAGGGGAGCCGCGGCGCGGCCGCGGGCGAGCGCTGGGAGACGCTGCTGCAGGCCTCGGGCAGGCTCCGCCCGGGGCTGGCGATCGATCTTGAGGGGGGCTTCGCCGCGCGTCTGGTGGCGCCGGCCGAGGGCATCCACTGGGAGGTCGAGATCGAGGGCCCCGGCCCGGTGCTGCCGTTCCTCGAGCGCTGCGGCCATGTGCCGCTGCCCCCGTACATCCGGCGCCCCGACGACGAGACCGACGGCGAGCGCTACCAGACGATCTACGCCGCCCGTCCCGGCGCGGTCGCGGCGCCCACGGCGGGGCTCCACTTCACGCCCGGGCTGCTGGCCGCCCTGGCGGGGGCGGGCGTCGAGATCGCCCGCGTCACGCTGCATGTCGGCGCCGGCACCTTCGAGCCGCTCTCTCCCGAGCAGGTCGCGCGGGGAGAGCTCCATCCCGAGACCTACGAGCTGCCCGGGGAGACGGCCGATGCGATCGCCGCCCTGCGCGCGCGCGGCGGGCGACTGGTCGCCGTCGGGACGACGACCGCGCGGGTGCTGGAGAGCTGCGCCGCGCCGGCCGCCGGGGGGGCCTTGCCGGAAGGCGATGCGCCCCCCCCGCCCGCGGCGGGCGGGGGCGCTCCAGCGGAGCCTGCGCCGGGCGCCTTCCCGGCCCGCGCCGTGCGCCCGGGGCGGGGCGAGACGCGGCTCTTCATCCGCCCCCCCTACGAGCCGCGAGTGGTCGACGCCCTGCTGACCAACTTCCACCTGCCGCGCAGCAGCCTGTTCATGCTCGTCGCCGCCTTCGCCGGCCGCGAGCGGCTGCTCGCCGCCTACGCCGAGGCGCTGCGGCGCGGCTATCGCTTCTACAGCTACGGGGACGCGATGCTGATCGCCTAGCGGGCCGCGGCACCGCGGGAGAAGGCCTGCTATACTGCCTTGCCCGCGGCCGCGTTCCTGCGACGCCGCGGACGATGCGGTCGCCCGCAGGGCGCGGGGGAGGCGAATCGCCGGGGAGATGAAGGCCGTCGTGAATCCGAGTCGACGAGTGGAGTTCGATCTCCTGCGCGGCTCCGGCCGCGGCCCGCGGCTGGGCCGGCTGCGCATCCGCGGTCTCGAGATCCCCACGCCGGCCTTCATGCCGGTGGGCACGCGCGCGAGCGTCAAGACCCTCGGCTCCGAGGACCTCGAGGCTCTCGGCGCGCGCCTGATCCTGGCCAACACGTATCACCTCTACCTGCGGCCCGGGGCCGAGCTGATCGCCCGCCTCGGGGGACTGCATCGCTTCATGGCCTGGAACGGCGGGATCCTGACCGACAGCGGCGGGTTCCAGGCCTTCAGCCTGGCGCGGTTGCGCAGCATCCGCGAGGAGGGGATCGAGTTCCGCTCCCACCTCGACGGCTCGCGCCACCTGCTCACCCCGGAAGGCGTGCTCGACATCCAGGCGCGGCTCGACAGCGACATCCGCATGGTGCTCGACGTCTGCACGCCTCAGCCGGCCGATCGCGCCCGGACGGCCGAGGAACTGGCGCTCACGCTGCGCTGGGCGGCCCGTTCGCGGGAGGCCTGGGACCGCGCCCTCTCGGCGGCGCCCGACGAGGAGGCTGCCGGGATCCGGGACGAGGAGGGACTGCGTGCCGGCGGGCGCCGGGCAGGGGGAGACGGAGACCGCGCGCCGGCGGCGCTCTTCGGCATCGTCCAGGGAGGCACCTTCCCGGACCTGCGCCGCGAGAGCGCCGAGCGCCTTGTGGACCTCGGGTTCGACGGGTATGCTCTCGGCGGCTTCTCGGTCGGCGAGCGGGCCGAGGAGCGCGTGCCGGGCATGGAGGCGGCGCTGGCCGCACTGCCGGCCGGGCGGCCCCGGTACCTGATGGGAGTCGGGACGCCGCTCGAGATCCTGGACGCGGTGGCGCGCGGCGTGGACCTCTTCGACTGCGTGCTGCCGACCCGCAACGCGCGCAAGGGCACGCTCTTCACCTGGCGGGGGAAGCTGATCGTCAAGAACCGGGCCTGCGCCGACGACGGCGGGCCGATCGATCCGCGGTGCGACTGCCCGGCCTGCCGGCGCTACTCGCGCGCCTACCTGCGGCACCTCTTCCAGGTGGGTGAGCAGCTCGCCGGGCGCCTGGCGACGATCCACAGCCTGGCCTTCTACCAGCAGTGGATGGCCGGCATCCGCGAGGCGATCGCCGCCGATCGCTTCGCGGACTTCGCCCGTGAGGCGCGGGCGCGAATGGAGACCGGGGGCGCCTAGGGCGCCGGCGGCGACGAGGGCGCGGACGGGGATGCCGTCCGCGCGGCAGGCGGCGTGACACGAAGGAGGGCGAATGATTCTCGCATGGATGCTGATGGCCGGAGGGGCGCCGGCGGACGGAGCCCAGGGCGGGGGGAACCCGCTCTCGATGCTGTTCTTCTTCGTCGCCATCTTCCTCATCTTCTACCTGCTCATCATCCGGCCGCAGCAGAAGCGCGCCCGGGAGCACCGCCAGATGATCGAGGGCATCCAGCGCGGCGACCGCGTCGTCACGGTGGGCGGCCTGATCGGCAACGTCGACAGCACCAAAGAGGAGAACGGCGTGCAGATCGTGGTGCTGAAGATCGCCGAGAACACGAAGGTCGAGGTGGCGCGCGGGAACATCCAGCAGGTGCTGGTGCGACAGCGGTAGGCGCGCGCGCGGCGCGCCCGCGCCGGGCGCCGCGCGGCACGGCCTGCCGGGCCCGGGAGCCGCCCTCCGCGGATCGCGCCGCTCCGGGGCGGGGGTGCCGGACATCCGCGGTCCGGGCCCCCGAGGCCGCGCCCGGCGGCAGGGCCCGTCGCGCCGCGGGCGGAGGTCGGCATGCGGCTCGTCTACATGGGCACACCGCTCTTCGCCGTGCCGGCGCTGGCGCGACTGTGCGCGGCGGGGCTCGCTCCGCTGGCCGTCTACTCGCAGCCGGCGCGGCCGACGGGGCGCGGACTGCAGACCGCCCAGCCGCCCGTCGCCCAGAAGGCGCTCGCGCTGGGCCTGCCGCTGCGCCAGCCCGAGACGCTGCAGACGCGCGCCGAGCTCGCCTTCCTGCGGGAGCTGGCCCCCGACGTCATCCTCACCGCCGCCTACGGCAAGATCTTCCGCCCGTCGCTGCTGGGGTTGCCCCGGCGCGGCTGCCTCAATCTCCACCCCTCGCTGCTGCCGCTCCATCGGGGCCTCTCGCCGATCCAGAGGGCGATCCTGCGCGGCGAGGCGACGACCGGCGTGACGCTCTACCGGATGACCGGCGATGTCGACGCCGGCCCCGTCGTGGCCCAGGTCGAGACGCCGATCGGTGCGCAGGAGACGGGTGGGCAGCTCACCCAGAGGCTGGCGCTGCTGGCCGCGGAGCTGGCCGTGACCCGCCTGGAAGCCTGGGCCTCGGGAGAGCTGCCGGAGCGGCCGCAGGACGAGGAGCGGGCGAGCTTCGCCCCGCGCCTCGATCGCGCCGACGGGCGCATCGACTGGCGCCTGCCGGCGCAGCAGGTCGAGCGGCTGGTGCGCGCCTTCTCGGCCTGGCCGGGCGCCTACACCTACTGCCGGGCGACTCGCGTCAAGCTGATCGAGGTGGAGGCCCTGGACGAGATCCCGCGCCGCGTGCCCCCGGGGACGATCCTCGCGGGAGGGCGGGGCATGACCCCCTGCGTGGCCGCGCTTCCGGGCGCCGTGGCGCTGCGCGTCGTCCAGCCGGAGAATTGCCGTCCCCAGGAGGGGATCGCCTTCTGCTGCGGCCGACGCCTGCGGCCGGGACATCGACTGACCGGGGAGCCTGCCCCGGCCCTGCCTCTCGGGGAGGGGTCGGGGCCCGCTGCCGGCCTCGGCGCGGCCGCGGCGGAGGGTCCCTTCGGCCGGGCCGGGACCGCGGAGCCGCCGCGCGGGATGGCTGGCGCGCCCGCGGCAAGGGCGAGGCGTCCGGGCGGACCGGACGCCGGGGCCGGATGATGCGCGCCGGGCTCGACGCCCGCGCCGTGGCGCTGCGGATCCTCACCGAGGCCCAGAGCAGGCGCATCCCGACCGAGCCGCTGCTCGCGCCGACGCTCGCCCGCAGCGGCCTCGACGCCCGCGACCGGAGGCTGGCGACGACGCTCGTCCAGACGACGCACCGCTGGCGGGGGCGCGCCGACCGGATCCTCGACCACCGGCTCGAGCGCGGCGTCCGCTCGCTCGAGGCGCGCACGCTGAACATCCTGCGCCTCGCCTACGTGCAGCTCTTCCACCTGGATCAGCTCCCGCCCCACGCGGTCGTCCACACCGCCGTCGATCTCGCCCGGCGCGCGGGCGGCGAGGGCAAGGCGCGCCTGGTGAACAGGATCCTGCGCGGGCTGCTCGCGCACCCGCCCGGTCCGGAGGAGTGGCGCGCGCCGCGGGGCTCCTCCGTGGGGGCGGCGATCGTGCTGGAGGGCGAGCTCTCCCATCCGGCCTGGCTGCTCGAGCGCTGGCTGGCCCGCTGGGGCCGGAGCGAGACGGAGCGGATCTGCGAGTGGAACAACCGGCCGCCCCGCTTCCACCTGCGCGTCGCCGGCGGGGCGGCGGCGGCCGCCGAGGTCGCCGCGCGCCTCGGCGCGGAGGGCATCGACGCGGTCCCCGGGCGGCTGCTGCCCGAGGCGCTGCGCCTCTGCGCAACGCTCGATCTGTACGGACACCCGCTGCTCGCCGAGGGAAGGGTGTCGGTCCAGGACGAGAGCCAGATGCTCGTCGGGCGCCTGTGGCCTCCCGAAGCGACGGGGCCGGTGCTCGACCTGTGCGCGGCTCCCGGGACGAAGAGCTGCCACCTGGCGGAACTGGAGCCGGAGACGGCCGTCTTCGCCGCCGACGCCGCCCCCCGGCGGCTCGAGCGGGTGAGGGATGCGGCGCGGCGGCTGCGGCTCGGGAACGTCTCCTGCTTCGTCGGCGACGGCCTGAGGCCGCCGCTGCGCCCGGGGCTGGCTCGCGTGCTCGTCGACGCCCCCTGCAGCGCGCTGGGCGTGCTGCAGCGGCGCCCCGATGCCCGCTGGCTGCGGTCGCCGGGAGAGATCCACGACGCGGCGCGGCGGCAGGCGCTGCTCCTCGACGCGGCGGCCGACCTGCTCGTGCCGGGGGGCTTCCTGCTGTACAGTCTCTGCACGCTCGAATCGGAGGAGAGCGACGAGCAGGTGGACGCGTTTCTGGAACGCCATCCCGGGTTCGAGCCGGCGCAACTGCCGGCGATCGTGCCCGAGGCGCTGCGCGATCGCCCGGGGATCGTGCGCGTCCTGCCCGGCACGCTGGAGATGGAGGGGCTCTTCGCCGCGCTCCTGCGCCGCAAGGCCTGAGCGCCCCGGGTGGGCGCGACGCGGGCGGAGTGGTCCGCGGCGGGACACCGGCGGCTCGCGCCGGGGGAGATCGAGGGACGATGACACGCCGCCGGCGATTCCGGATTCATCCGGGGATCTACCTCGCCTTCCTGGGCGTGGTCTGCGGCGTGCTGGTCTTCGATCGACTGGTCATGCCCAGGTTCGTGCGCAGCGGCGAGGATACGGAGGTGCCCGATCTGCGGGGCCGGTCCGCGGAGCGGGCCGAAGCGGTGCTCGCCGAGCGGGGGCTGCGCGTAGGGCAGATCGTCCGCCACCACGACGAGGAGATCGAACCGGGCGCGGTAGCGCGCCAGAGCCCGGCGGCGGGCATGCGCGTCAAGCGGGGACGCGCTGTCGACCTGGCCGTCAGCATGGGCGCGGAGACGAGGCGGGTGCCCGATCTCGAGGGCCAGGGGTTGACCCACGCCCGCTTCCTGCTCCAGCGCGAGAGGCTCGCCGTCGGGAGGGTGCGCGCCGTGCCCTGCGCCGATGTGGCCGACGAGCAGGTGATGGCCACGAGTCCCCCCGCCGAGACGGGGCTGGGGGGGCGCGGAAGCGTCGATCTCCTCGTCAGCCGGGGCGCTCCGCCGCGCCGCTACATCATGCCCGATCTGCGCGGCGCGGCGGCCGAGGCGGCCGAGGCGATGCTGCGCCGGGTCGGCTTCGCCGTCACCCGCACCGGCGCGGGGCGCGGTTCGGGGCCCGCCGGCAGCGTGCAGGGCCAGCGGCCCGCGCCGGGCCAGCCCGTGTCGCCGGGCGAGGAGATCGAACTGGCCGTGGCGCGCTGATCGGCGGGGCGCTCCGCCCGCCGTGCGGGCGGCCGCGGCGGGTCCGCGCGGGGTCTTCGCCCGGGACCCATCCGCGCCTCGGCCCGAGCCAGGGAAGGAGAAGCCGGCGTGGCCGAAGCCGCTCGCAGCATACCCGCAGGCATCCAGGTCGCCCCCTCGCTCCTGGCGGCCGACTTCGCCCGCCTGGGAGAGGAGATCCGCTCCGTCGAGTCGGCCGGCGTCGCCCTGCTGCACCTCGACGTGATGGACGGCCACTTCGTGCCCAACATAACCTTCGGCCCTCCACTCGTGGCCGCCGTGCGCCGGACGACCGAGCTCTTCCTCGACACGCACCTCATGATCCGCGACCCGCTGACCTTCCTGGAACCCTTCGCCCGCGCCGGGGCTGACCTGCTGACGCTCCATGCCGAGGCGTTCGGCGACCCGGGCTCGCCGGCAGGCCGGGGGGCGATCGCCGCCGGCCTGGCCGAGGCACGCCGGCGGCTCGAGCCGTTTCGCTGCCGGTTGGGGATCTCGTTCCGGCCGGCGACGGATCCCCTGGCCCTTCTGGGCGAAGTCGGCGGGGCGCTCGACCTCGTCCTGATCATGACCGTGGAGCCCGGATTCGGGGGGCAGGCCTTCCTGGGGGGGCAGCTGGCGCGGGTGGCGGCGGTGGACGAGCTGCGCCGCCGGCGAGGCTGGACGTGCAGGCTCGAGGTCGACGGAGGCCTGGGAGAGGCCACGGCGGGCCCGGCCATCGCCGCCGGGGCGGACGTGCTTGTG
>VGIY01000003.1 GCA_016867695.1 Candidatus Eiseniibacteriota bacterium
CGGCGCCTGCCCGATGTCGACTTCTTCCTCGGACCCGACGCCTACCGGGATCTGCCCCGCCTGTTGCGCGGCGAGGGGGCGCCGAGGCGGACCGACACGCGCCTGCGCCCGGAGGAGACCTATGCCGATCTCCGCCCGGGCCGATCCCGGGGCGTGAACGCCTGGCTGACCGTCATGCGGGGCTGCAATCGCATGTGCAGCTACTGCATGGTGCCGCTGGCGCGAGGTCGCGAGCGGGGCCTGCCCCTGGAGGCGGTGCTGGAACAGGCGCGCGAGATCGCCGCCGCCGGCTATCGCAGCGTCACCCTCCTGGGACAGACGGTCACCTCCTACCGCGACGGCGAGAACGACTTCGCCGGGCTGGTCGAGGCGGTGGCCGGCGTGGAGGGGATCGAGCGCATCCGCTTCCTCTCGCCCCATCCGGCCGACTTCACCCCCCGCCTGCTGGAGACGATGGCTCGACTGCCGCGGGTCTGCCGCCATCTGCACCTGCCGGTGCAGTCGGGATCGGACCGCGTCCTGGCGGCGATGCGCCGCGGCTACACGCGCGGCGGGTATCTCGATCTGGTCGCCCGCGCCCGGGCGCTCCTGCCCGGTCTGGCGATCACCACCGACCTGATCGCCGGTTTCCCGGGCGAGACCGAGGAGGACTTCGCCGACACGCTGGCGCTCATGCGCGCGGTCGAGTTCGATCAGGCCTTCATGTTCGCCTACTCGCCGCGGCCCGGAACGCTCGCGGCCCGCGCCATGGCCGACGATGTGCCGCCGGAGGCCAAGCAGCGGCGGCTGGAGACGATGATCGCGCTCCAGGAGGAGCATGCCCGCGGTCGCTACGCGGCCTGTGTCGGCCGGCGAGTGCAGGTCCTGATCGAGGGGCCGGCCCGCGAGCCGGCGGGACACTGGTTCGGACGCAGCGACGACTTCAAGGACGTCGTTTGCGCCCCGGGCCCCGGGAGGCGGACGCCGGCGCCGGGAGCGCTGCTCGCCGTGAGGATCGAGGCGGCCACGTCGCACACGCTGCGCGGCACCTGCCTCTGATGGGCCCGCGGCGGCCGCGTCGCCCACGCTGCGCGGCACCTGCCTTTGAAGGGCCCGAGGCGGCGGCGGGCCGAGATGCGCGTTGACAGCCCCCCGCGCGGACGCCTAGCATGCCTCTTCCATGGTTGCGGGCGACGGTCGGGCCGGCGCCGCGGGGATGGTTCGTCCCTCGCGGACGCGCCCGGGAGGTGGGCCGTTTGAAGTGCTGGAACTGCCAGAATCCCTCCGACGAGGCGCTCGTCTGCGGCCGTTGCGGCATGCCCCAGCCGGTCGGCTCCCCTCCGGGACCCTTCGAGGCGCTCGGACTGGCCCCCCGGCTGCGCTGGGAGGCGGGTGAGCTGCAGGGGGTCCACGAGGACCTGGCGCGCCGCTGCCACCCCGACCTCTTCCGCGCCCACCGGGACGACCGGGTGCTCTCGGCCTCCAAGTCGGCGATGCGGGCGCTCAATGACGCCTACCGCACGGTGCGCGATCGCGACAGCCGTCTGATCTACATCCTCTCCGCGCTGGGCCAGGGCCAGCAGTCGATGCGTACCGTGCCCGAGGGCCTGCAGGACTCGGCCCAGATCCTCGACCGGGTGCTCTCCCGGATCGAGGAGGCGCGCCAGAAGGGGGACCGCGCCGAGTGGGAGGCGCAGCAGGACCACATCGCGTCGCTGCAGATCAAGGTGGAGGGCGCTCGGGAGCGCTCGGACCACGCGCTGCGGGTGCTCGCCGGGGAATGGGACGCGGGGCTGTCGGCGGCCGGAGGCGAGTGGCCGGAGATCGGCGAGGAGTGGATCGCGCGCGCGGTCACGCTGGCCGGCGAGCGCGCCTACCTGCGGACGGTCGGGGGGCGGCTGGCCGAGGCGCGCGAGTGGCCCGATGAGGATCCCGCGCCTGCCTAAGGAGAGGAGATTCGCTTGCCCTCTGCCCTGGCTCAGAAGACGGCGGTGGAGTCGTTCGTCGCCATCGACCTCGGGACGCGCGTCGGTCGCATCGCCGCGGCCCGGGGCGACGGGATCCGCCGGGCCGCCGACGCGGCCGGGGAGACCGACATCCCCGCCGTCGTCGCCTTGAGCCCGCAGGGGGGCATGCTTGCCGGAACCGACGCGCGCCAGGGCCAGTCGCTCTTCCCGGCCGAGACGGTGCTGGCGCCCAAGAGCCTGCTGATCGCCGACGCGGAGGAACTGCGCCGGCGCGGCCACTTCTTTCCCCATCCGCTCGACACGGGCCATCCCGGCCTGGTGCGCCTGGAGATCGGGGGGCGGCCCCGCTCCGGCATCGAGATCGTCGGGCTCTACCTCAGCGCCCTGCGCCGGGCGGCCGAGGCGAGCTTCGAGCGCCCCGTGGCCTCCGCCGTGATCACCGTGCCGGTCGACTTCAGCCCCTTCGATCGCCAGGCCCTGCGCCTGGCGGCGCGCGTGGGGGGGTTCGAGCGCACGCGCTTTGTCGACGAGCCCGTCGCCGCCGCGCTGGCCTGGGCGGCGCGGGGCTTCCGCGGCCGGGCGGCCGTCTGCTGCTGGGGCGCCGGCCACTTCGGGGCGGCCATCATCGAGGTCCAGCCGGAGCTGCTGCGGGTCGTCGCCAGCGTCGGCAGCGCCGCGATCGGCGGCGACCGGCTCGACCTGGCGCTGGCGCAGGACTTCCTGGCCCGGGCCGAGCAGGCGCATCCGGACGCCGGCTCGCTCGTCAAGCACCGCGCCCATCTGGCTCGCCACTTCCTGGTCGGCGCTCAACAGGTCAAGCACGACCTGGTGTCCAAGGGCAGGGCCGACCTGCGGCTGCCCGTGCCGGGGCGCGGCGAGGCCTTCCGCCACACCTACGCGAGAGCGGATCTGGAGGGCTGGCTCGCGCCGCAGCTGGCGACCGCCGGCACCCTGTGCCGGGCGATGTTCGGCGCCGCCGGGCTGATGCGCGGGGACGTGGACGCGCTCGTCCTCGCCGGGGGGATGATGCGCATTCCGGCGGTCGTCGAGGCGCTGGCCGAGGTTGTCGGGCGTTCCCCCGCCGACCTGGACGAGAGCGGCGAGGCGGCGCTGCGCGGCGCGCTGCGCCGGGCGCGCTTCCTCGATCACGACGGCGCCGAACCGCTCGTGCTCGACACCCTGCCCCAGGCCCTCGGACTCGAGAGCCAGGGGGGGCGGGTGAACGAGTTGCTGGCCCGCACCGAGCTCCTGCCGGCGGGCCGCACGGAGCTCTTCACGACCTACCTGGAGAAGCAGAGCGAGGTCGGCATCCAGCTCTACAACCACTGCGGCCTGCGCTGGGAGCCGCTGGCCCGCGTGGAGGTCTCCCGCATCCCCGGCATGAAGGAGAGCGAGCCGCAGATCGAGGTCGGATTCCAGCTCGACGAGGACGGCGTCCTCGAGGTGACGGCGCAGGAGACGGCCCGCAACAAGCCGCTCGGTCTGGAAGTGCGTCCGCAGCGCGGGCTCACCGGCGCGCAGTGGGGCAGCGCCTGGCAGGAGATTCCCCCTCCGGAGGAGCGACCCTTCGAGGAGGCGCTGCGCGAGGAGCTGCGGGCGCGCGGGCGCCTGCAGATGGAGATGGTCCGCGCGCTGGCGCGCCAGGGACCGGGCGGGCTTGCCCGCGACGAGAAGCAGCTGGTCACGACGAAGGTCAAGGAGCTGGAGGAGGTTCTCGAAGGCGGGGACCTCGTCGAGATGCGCAGCTGCCAGCGCGAGCTGGGAGAGGCGCTCTATCCCATCCTGCAGCGGGTCTACGACAAGAGCCTGGAGGCTCTGCTCCGCCAGTGATCATCCCTCCTCCGCCCAGGGAGGCGCGCGGCCTGCTGGGCTTCTGCGAGCAGGCCTGCGCCGTTGTGGCCGCGGCCGAGCGCGTGCTGCTGGCCTCGCACGTCTTTCCCGAGGCCGACTCCGTCGGCTCCGAGGCCGCCCTGGCGCGGCACCTGACCCGACTGGGCAAACAGGTCAGGGTGCGCAATCCCTCGCCGGTCCAGGAGATCTACCGCTTCCTCGCCGAACTCTCGGGACTGCCGGGCGCGGCCTGGGACGACGGCCCCGGGGAGCTGCCCGCCCACGATCTGGTCATCGTCGTCGACGTCAGCGACTGGGACTACATGGGGCCGCTCGGCCCCCGCGTGCGCGCCTCCTCGGCCCCCAAGATCCTCTTCGATCACCACCAGAGCCGCGCGCCCGAGGGTGCGCTGGCGCTGATCGACACCGAGGCCAGCTCGACGGGGGAGGTGCTCTACCGCTACTTCCTGGCCACGGGGGCACCCATCGACCCCCCCATGGCCGGAGCGCTCTACGCCTCGCTGCTCTTCGACACCGGCAGCTTCCGCCTGCGCAACACGCGCGACGAGACACTGCTCATCGCCGCCGAGCTGATCCGCCTCGGCGCCAGCCACACCGAGACGGTCGCCCGCCTGTTCGAGAACGAGTCCTTCTCGCGCGTCGAGCTCCTCACGGCGGCGCTGACCCGGGTGGTCAGCGAGGTCGAGGGGCGTCTGGCGTGGACCTTCCTCCCCGGCGACATGTTCCGGCGCACCGGCACGACCGCCGCCGACGCCGACGGGGTCATCGACCACATGATGTCCATCCGCGGCGTGGAGCTGGCGGTGCTCTTCCGCGAGCTGCCGGGCTGCGGCGTCAAGGTCACCTTCCGCTCGAAGGGAGGCTGCGACGTGGGCCGGCTCGCGCGGCGTCTCGGCGGCGGCGGGCGGCCGACCGCGGCGGGCGTGACGCTGGAGAAGCCGCTCGAGGCGTCGATCGGAGAGGTCCTGCCGCACGCCCGCGAGCAGGCGCGGGGCGGGGCGCCGGCGTGAGGCGCGCAAGCGGGGCGGGCGGCGCGGGCGCGGCCCCCGAGCGGGCCCTGCGCGGGGCGCGCCGGGAACGCAGGGGCGAGGCGGGCCGGACCGCCGCCCCGGGGAACCGGGCGCCAGAGGCGCCCGCGAGGAGGTGCCGATCATGGCAGCCGAGGTAGGGCGCGCGGGAGAGGTCGCCGGTCTGGTCGCCCGCTGGCTCGAGATGCTCGGGGAAGATCCCGCCCGGCCGGGGCTCGCGCGCACGCCGGCCCGCGTGGCCGAGGCGCTGGACGCGCTCACCCGCGGCTACCGCCAGAGCCTGGACGAGGTCATTCGCGGGGCGGTCTTCGCCGAGCCCTACGACCAGATGATCGCCGTCAAGGACATCGACTTCTACAGCCTCTGCGAGCATCACCTGATGCCCTTCTTCGGCAAGGCGCACGTCGCCTACATTCCCTCCGGGCGCATCCTGGGGCTGAGCAAGATCCCCCGGCTGGTCGAGTTCTTCTCGCGGCGCCTGCAGCTCCAGGAGCGCCTGACGACCTCGATCGCCGACTGCCTTCAGGAGACGCTCCGGCCGCGGGGGGTGGGGGTCGTCATCGAGGCCTTCCACCTCTGCGTGGCGATGCGCGGTGTGGAGAAGCAGAACGCCTACATGACGACGAGCGCCGTGCTGGGGGACTTCCGCGACGATCGGGCGACGCGCGCGGAGTTCCTGGCGCTGCTCGATCGCCGGCACCGGCGCTAGGCGGCCCGGGTCGGGGCTTCCGCCCCGGCGCCGAGCACCGGCTCAGATCTCCTCGAAGAAGAAGGCCTTCAACGGCTGCAGCCGCTCGACGTAGTCCTCCGGGTAGAGGTACCAGGCCGCCAGGGCCACCGACGAGAGCAGCGAGTTGCCGTCCTGGGGCGTGAAGGTGAAGCCGACCACCTCGTGCTCGTCCCGGACGTGCAGCGTCGGCACCGAGACGACGGTCTGGCTGAGCAGGCGGCCGAAGTGGCCCTGGTCGCGGCCGAAGGAGAAGATCGTGTTGGCCGAGCGCTTCTCGGTCAGTGCCACGCGCTGGTTCTCGCGCAGCCGCCCGATCACCTGGGGCAGGGTGATCTTCTCCCGCAGGCGGATGCTGAACCACATGGAGTGCATGTACTGCGTGTTGACCTTCATCGCCGAGCTGAAGAGCGGCAGCTCGTAGCCCAGCGTCTTGAACAGGTGCCAGGCGTCCCGGGCGTGGTGCGTGCCGAAGCGGGCGTCGTCGTGCTTGCCGGCGGCGGGCGCGGGCACGAAGCTGCCGTCCTGGCTGATGTCGCTCGAGCGGCGGATGAGGACGAAACGCCCCTCGACCAGGTTCCCGGGGTCCTTGTCCTGCAGGGCGAGGGTGTCGATGACCACCGCCAGGTTGTGGGTGTTGCAGGAGACGACCTGGGTGTACTGGTCCTCGACGCGGACGAGCGCCTCGTCGTTGATCCCGCGCGCGTAGGGCTTGCCGAAGCCGAACTCGCTGCCCTGGGCGACGAAGCCGAGGGTCTTCTTCTCGTGGCGGGCGTAGTTCTGCGTCTTGTTCGTGTTGCCGGCCGGCGTGCAGTCGATGACCACGCTGGCGCGCTCGAGCGCTTCCTCGAAGTCGAAGGCGATCTTCATCCCCAGCTCTTCGAACTTGGGGATCATCTCCTTGTCGGCCGCCAGCAGCGCGCCGCGGCGCATGAGCGCCCGGACCTTGGGGCGATCAGAGGTCAGGGCCTGCTTCTTGTTGAAGCTGATCGTGTCGATCCCCAGCTCCTTGCGGAAGGTGCAGAGGAGACCAAGCAGGGGCTCCCCAATCGTTCCCGTGCCGACGACGTGCACGTGCCGAGCGTTCTGCGCCATGATCCGTGGCCCTCCATTGCTCCAGGGTGGCGTGCGTGGCAGCCAAGCGCCGCCGAGCGTAGGCTCCGGCCCCGGGGAAGTCAACCCGCGCTCCGTGGCGCGCCCCCTGGCAGCCACACCCGCGCTGCGTGGCTCCACTGGAGTGCTCCGCGGCCTCGGGGGGCGCGGTCCGGGGCCACGCGCCCGGCGCCGCCGTCTTGATTCCGCAGCGCCGTGGCGGCACAATCGCCGACTGACTCCCGCCGGTCTTCGCCGGCCGCCGGCGGTTCGCGGCGGCGGCGCGCGGCCGCGAGGGTCGGACCGGACGCCGGGCGGGCGAGAACCGCTCTTTCCGCGACGCTCGAGGAGATCCCGGGGCGGGCGAAGGCCGCGCCGCCCGCGAAACCATCCGGGACGCCGCCGCGGGTCACGCGGGGGTTCGCCCCCGACCAGACGAGGAGCGCCGATGCGGTTCCCCGATTGCTCCGCTTCCCCGCCGCCCGCGGAGGGCGGCGCCGCTGCCGGTTCGCCGCCGGCGATCCTCGGAGCGCGGCGGGAGGTGCCCCTGCTCGACGGGCGGCGCGTGCCGCAGGTCTTCCTGGACAACGCGGCCAGCACGAAGCCGCTGGCCGAAGTGCACGCCGCGGTCGCCGAGTTCGCCGCGCGCTACTCGAACATCCATCGCGGCACGGGGCACGACTCGCTCTTCTGCACCGAGCGCTACGAGGAGGCGAGGCGGATCGTCGCCCGCTTCGTCGGCGCCGATCCCGAGCGCGACGTCGCCCTGCCGGTGCGCAACACGACCGAGGGGCTGAACCTCCTGGCCACGACCTTCGGCTTTGGGCCCGACGACGTCGTCCTCTCAAGCCTTCTCGAGCACCACTCGAACGATCTGCCCTGGCGCGGCCGGGCGCGCGTCGAGCACATCACGCTGCGCGCGGACGCGACCTTCGATGTCGACCGGCTCGAGCGCCGGCTGCGCGAGCACGGCGGGCGGGTGCGCATCGTCGCCCTGACCGGCGCCTCGAACGTGACCGGCGAGGTGCTGCCGATCCACGAGATCGCCCGCCGGGCGCACGGCCACGGCGCACGCCTGGTCGTCGACGCCGCCCAGCTCGCTCCCCACCGGGCGATCCGCATGGGCCCGCACGACGATCCCGGGCATCTCGACTACGTCGTCTTCAGCGCCCACAAGATGAACGCGCCCTACGGCGAGGGGGCGATCGTCGGCCCGCGCGCCCACTTCAGCGAGGCGGCCCCCTACCTCCAGGGGGGCGGCGCGGTCTACGCGGTCGGGCTCGATCACGTCATCTGGGCCGACACGCCAGAGCGCCAGGAGGCGGGGACTCCGAACATCCTTGGGCTTTTCGCGCTGGCCGCGGCGATCCGCGTCTACGAGAGGATCGGCCTCGAGCGCATCGCCGAGCACGAGCGCGCCCTGACGCGCCGGCTGCTGCGCGGGATGGCCGCCACCCCCGAGGTCGCCGTCCTGGGCCGCGACGACCCGGAGGATCTCGAGCACCGCCTGGGCGTGGTCTCCTTCGCCGTCGGGGACCTCTACCACCAGCTCGTCGCCGCCGTGCTCTCCTACGAGCACGGCATCGCCGTGCGCGCCGGCTGCTTCTGCGCCCACCCCCTGATCAAGCACCTGCTGCGGGTGACGCCGGAGAGCGAGAGGGATCTGGAGCAGCGCATCCAGGCGCGGGACCGCCGCTTCGTGCCGGGGGCCGTGCGCGTCAGCATCGGGCTGCACAACACCGGGGAGGAGATCGATCGCTTCCTCTTCGCGCTGCGGGAGATCGCCGCCCGGCGCTGGCGCGGCCGCTACGAGCAGGACGTCGCCACGGGCGAGTACAGGCCGGCCGGTTTCCGCTTCGACTTCGCCGGCGAACCGGGATTCCCGCGGGAGGGGTAGGGGGCTATACTGGGCCGGGACCGTCGCGCGGAGATGGGGAGTCGGCGAAGACCGGTGCGGCGCGGGCGGTCCCGGAAAGGGAGGTGCTCATGCGTTCGGTCGCCATTTCCGGATGGGCGGCCCTGGCGCTGCTGGCGGCGGGACCCGGGACGAAGGCGGACATGTCCGACCTCGCCGCGGGGGTCCTGCTCGTCCACGCGCCTCCGGGCCTCGAGTACTCCGCCGCTCCCGCCGAGGGCTGGTGCGCCCGCTATCTCGACCAGCACGCCATCGCCGGCTGCGAGGATGCGGTCCAGCGCATCGACGACGGCGAGTCGCGGCTCTGGTTCGTGCTCGCCGCCTGGGAGGAGCCGAAGACCTGGATGCGCGTCGAGCTCGGGCTCGGCCTGTACGACCCCTCGGACTATGTCATCGACCGCTGGGGCGTCTGCGGCTCGGGCGTGGTCTTCGCCACGGTGTGCGACTGGCCGGCCCCGAACTGCGGGATCACCATCCAGGCCTCGACGGCCTGGTCGGGGAACTACGTCCCGCTGCTCTGGTTCGCCGGCACCGCCTACGCCGCCGCGCTCGTTCCCCTGGCGGAGTCCCCCTTCGGATACGCCGGCTTCCAGAACGCGCTCGATCCGCCCGAGGCCTGGCCGGCCCGGCGACTGGGCGCCCTGGGCGTCTTCCGGGACGGCGTGGCCGCCTGTCCGGAGGAGGCGCTGATCGCCTGCTGCGTCGACCTCGACTGCGTGCTCGCGCCGGGCCGCCAGGCCTGCCTCGACCTCGGCGGGGTGCCGCGCCCCGACGAGTACGACTGCCTCTACGCCCACTGCAGCGTCCCGCCGACCGCGGTCTGCTGCCTGAGCTTCTCGGGGAGCTGCCTGCTGGTGGACGATTACGACTGCCACTTCATGGGCGGCACCTGGCATCCCGCCTTCCGCGACTGCTCCACCGGGCCCTGTCCGCAGACGCCGGCCGGACCGACGACCTGGGGGCAGCTGAAGAGGCTCTACCAGCCGGCGCCCTGAGAGCGCCGCGGCTCGGGCATCGCCCGCTGACGGCGAGCGCGATCCGGTGGAGATGCGAAGCATGAGGCGGCCGCGATGGGCGCCAGCCGCGCTCCTGGTGTGCGCGCTGGCGGGGCTCGCGCCGCTCGGGTCCGCGGCGGGGGAGGTCGGCGCCGGCGGGGACCCCCTGGTTGGCATGTGCGCGCCGGTCTGCTCCATGGCGACATCGTCTCGCTCAATCTCGTCTGGCAGACGCTGCCCTACGAGGCGCGCGGTCCGGAGCTCCGGCGGGGCCGATCCCACGCGCTCTACGGGGGCGTGATGGCGCATGGCCGAGTAGGCGCGCTCGTCTCGCTGGGCGCCTGGGGCGCGGTTGCGGCGATCGTCGTCGCGGTGCTGTCTGCCTACAGGAACGGTTGAGCTTGGGCAGGATCCGGCGTTCCACCCGGGGAATCGGCCGCTGAGGCGCCCGACCGAACCCGGCTCGCCCCCGGGTGCCGCCACGCCGGTCACGCGCCGCCGGGGATAGATCGCCCGTTCAGGCATGACCAGTGCCGTCTGCCCGCAACCTCGCTCGGTCACTACCGGGGCAGTCGGATGGCCACGAACCTCCGTGTATCCCCGCTGATCACCGTCAGCAGCAGGACCTCGCCCGCGGCGACCTCTTCCGCCGCGCGCAGCAGCCCGGCGCGGCTGCGCACGGGCTGGCGGCCCACCTCGAGGATGACGTCGCCGGGGCGCAGGCCCTCGTCCTCGGCGGGGCTCGTGCGCCGCACGTCGGTGACCAGGACCCCCTCGACCGTGTCGTCGAGGCCGAGCTCGGCGCGCCACTCCCGGGTCAGCTCGCCGACGGTGAAGCCGAGCGCGTCGAGCACGCCGCGCTGGCGCGCCTGGGCCAGCGGCCGCGTCTCGTCCTCCAGCTCACCCAGCTCGACGGTCAGCGCCCGGCGCCCGCCGTCGCGCAGCAGCCCCAGGGCGACCTTCGTCCCCGGGCGCATCTCGGCGATGCGGAAGCGCAGCGCGCGGACATCGTCGACCGGCGCGCCGTCGAGCTCGAGGATCACGTCGCCGTCCTCGAGGCCGGCCCTGGCCGCCGGGCTGTCGGCGGCGACCTGCTGCACGAGCACGCCCGTGGCGGCGTCGATCTGGAAGGCCTCGCGCAGTTCGTCGGTGAGCTCGCCCAGGTAGACGCCGAGCCAGCCGCGCACGACGCGCCCCTCGTCGACCAGGCTCCGCTGGACCGAGCGGACGAGGTCGATCGGAATGGCGAAGCCGACGCCCTGGCTGCCGCCGCTGCGGCTGGCGATGGCGCTGTTCACGCCGACGGCCTCGCCGCGCAGGTTGATCAGCGGGCCGCCGCTGTTGCCGGGGTTGATCGCCGCGTCGGTCTGGATGAAGTCCTCGTAGTCGGTGAGCCCGATCCTGGAGCGCCCTTTGGCGCTGACGATGCCGGCGGTCACCGTGCTGCGCAGACCCTCGCTGAAGGGGTTGCCGAGGGCCAGCACCCACTCGCCGACGCGCATGGCATCGCTGTCGCCGAGGCGCAGCGACGGCAGCGGGCCCTCGGCCTTGACGCGCAGCACCGCGACGTCGGTCTTGGGATCGGTGCCGACGATCTCGGCGGTGAACTCGCGCCGGTCGGCGAGGACGACCTTGACGTCCGCCGCGCCCTGAACGACGTGGTTGCAGGTGAGGATGGTCCCGTCCGGGGAGATGATGAAGCCCGAACCGAGGCCCCGCTGGCGATACTCCTGCTGCTCCTCGCCGGGCTGGAAGCGGCGGAAGAACTCGTCGAAGAACTGCGGCCAGCGGTTGCCGCGCGGGCCCGATCCGAAGCCGCCGGAGACGACGCGCTCGCTGGTGATCGTGACCACCGCGGGCAGGGCCTCCTCGACCACCTCGGCGAAGGCGCTGCCGAGCTCGATGGCCGCGCTCACCTCGGGAGAGGCGCCGCCGGCGCCCTGGGCGTCCGCCGCGGGCGGCGCTCCCAGGAAGAGGAGCGCGATCGCGCCCGCGGCGGCGAGCCGCAGCCATCCCCGCGCCATCGTCCCCGCCGACCGTAGCCAATCTCCGTGCAGCGATAGCTTCATGGTACCCTTCCTCCTTCGATCCTCGCCATCGTCGGTCCGGCGCCGGCCGCGCCGGCCAAGGCGGCCCCGCCGGCCGCAGCCACGGCGCCACGCCGATCCCCGGAACCCGGTTCCCCGGCTGTTTTCCCGCAAAGGGGGCGCGACCGCTCGCCTCGACGGCGCCCGGCCCGACCCCCCGTACGCCTGGTGGAACACCGCTCCCCGGGCGGCTGTTCCGCCGGCGCCGGGGCGGGATGCCCGCCTGGTCCATCCATGTGGCATCCCGGGGTCGCGGGTGTGGGCGGGACGCGGGACGGCTTCATCCCTGCAAGCCGGCGCCGTGCGGAATGCACGGCCCGCTCGCCGGGCCGGCGGCGGGTCCCGGACCTCGCCGGCAATCGATTCTCCCGCAACGCGCTAGGGCGCCGCCCCCCGGCCGCCTCCTGGCACGCTCCCTGTACGGCCGCAGGCGGGCGGAGCCGTCGACGCGCCGGCCGGCGCACCCTCTCTCTCCAGGGGAAAGGACTGCATGCGGGGTCTTCGGAGTCAGCTGATCCTTCTCTCGATCCTCCTCGGGGCGATCCTCCCGGCGCCGGCGGCGGCCACGCGGGGCGGCGAGCCCGGCTACCCGCGCACGGCGTCCTACGCCTACGCGGTGGGCAACTTCACGCCCGCCCAGCGCGACACGCTCGCCTGGCACGACCTGGTCGTCTGCCGCGAGACCCCGGCGACGATCGCCGGGATGCGCGCGCGCAATCCTCACCAGCGCATCTTCCACATCTTCATGCCCCAGTCGATCGTCTCCTACAACGACGAGGAGACCTTCTGGCACGCGGACACCTCCTGGAGCCTCGATCGGCTCTGCCAGTTCTACGCCCAGCAGAACGACTGGTACCTCTATGACATCTTCGGCGGCAGGATCCAGCAGTGGGGCTGCTGGGTGGCCAACTGGACGCCCTACTGCCCCCTCGGCGTCTACGGGACCTCCAAGGGCATGACCTATGCCCAGTGGTACATCGAGGTCGCCCTGCCGCAGATCGCCTTCCACTCCCTGGACGCTTGGGGCGAGCCCTGGGGCTGGGGTTCGAGCGCCTACGACGGCATCGCCTGGGAGACGCTCTACGAGTGCCCCGCCTGCTGCGAGGCCGACCAGTTCCGCTACGCCGACCCCGATCGCGACGGAGAACCGGAGGGGATCGAGGGCACCTGCTTCGACGGCGGCGACGACACGCTGCGCCGGCTCTACCGCGAGGTGAACGACGACTTCTTCGCCCGCCTGCAGAGCGCGCTGCCGTCCGACTTCGTCATCAACACGAACCGCGGCGGCGTGAGCCTCAATCCGACCTGGGCCTGGGAGATGAACGGGCTCAAGCTCGAGGACTGGAACCCGAGCCGCACCAATCCGGCCCGCTCCTGGTGGAGCTGGATGTACGGGCGGCGAGGCTATGGCGGCACCTTCATCGGCGACGGCTACGAGTTCGCCGAGCGGGTCATGCACCGCAGCGGCATCGACGAGCTCGACGGCTGGGACGTCTCCTGGCTCATGCTCTGGACGCGCGGGGCCGAGTGGCCCCCGGCCTACAAGGCGCGGATGCAGCGCTTCGGCCTGGGCACGACGATGCTCGGCGACGGCTACTTCATCTTCACCAAGGACCAGCACTACCCCACCTGGTTCGGGGCCCTCGACTGGGACTTCGGCGCGCCGCTCGAGGGCTTCCAGAAGGAGACGGCCACCGGGGACACGCTCTATGTCCGCCGCTTCGAGAAGGGCGTCGTCGAGGTCAATCCCTATCCGCACACCGTCCAAGGCGTCGCCGTCGAGGATGCCCGCTTCAGCTTCTGGCTGACGATCTCCGACCTGATGGTCGACGACGCGGGGGCGGACCACGTCATGCTCCGCTGGGTCGTGCCGTCGAGCCAGGTCAACGGGATCCAGTCGACCGAGATCCGCTACGCCGAGTTCCCGATCACTCCGGAGAACTGGAACATGGCGACACCCGCGCCCTCCGGACCCGTCTCGGGCAGTCCGGGGGAGACGATCCGCTACTCCGTGCGCGAGCTGCCCCCGGAGACGACCTTCTACTTCGCCGCCAAGAACACCGTCCGCGGCAGGCTCGAGCCGCTCATCTCCAACGTCGTCAGCGCGGTCACCGGACCGGCGGCGCCGCCCCCGCCTCCCGAGGAGGACACGACGCCGCCCGCGGCGATCATGGATCTGGCCTCCGTCTCGCGGGGGCAGAGCTGGATCGACCTGCGCTGGACGGCTCCGGGCGACGACGGGATGTCGGGGACGGCGCAGGCCTACGAGCTGCGCTACCGCGTCGGCGCGGAGATCGAGGACGAGGGCGACTGGAACGCGGCGTCTCCGGCCGGCGGGCTCCCGGAGCCGGCGGCCGCCGGCTCGATTCAGCAGTTCCGCCTGTCGGGCCTGCAGCCCGGCACCGGTTACGGCGTCGCCCTGCGCGCCTCGGACGAGGCGGGCAACGTCGCCGGGCTGTCCAATCCCCTCGCCGTCGCGACGCTCCCCGCGCCGCCGCCGCCTCCTCCTCCTCCTCCGGAGGAGGACCCGCTGCCTCCCGCGCCGGTCGGCGACCTGGCACTCCTCGACTCGGGCGACACCTGGGCGCTCCTCGGCTGGAGCTGTCCCGGCGGCGACGGGGAGAACGGGAGGGCCGATCACTTCGTCCTCGGCCTGCTGGCCGGGCTGGCGATCGACTCGGAGGAGCGCTGGGCCGCCGCCGACACGAGCGCCGAGGGGCTGCCCGACCCGGGGGAGCCCGGGGAGCCGGTCACCTACCTGCTCGCCGGTCTCGCGCCGGGAGCGGTCTACGGCGTGGCCGTGCGCGCCGGCGACGAGGCGGGGCGGCGCTCGGCTTTGGGCAACGGCCTGCTCGTCGAGACCTCCGTCCCGCCCGACACGATCCCGCCGGCGGCGATCGCCGACCTGCGCTCGCCCGCGCAGGGGCCGAACTGGATCGAGCTGCTCTGGACCGCTCCCGGGGACGACGGCGACGAGGGCGCCGCGGCGCGCTATCTCCTGCGCCTCAGCGCCGGCGGCGCGATCGCCGACGAGGAGGGGTGGGCTGCTGCCGACAGCGCGGCCTCGCCGCCCGAGCCCGCCGCCGCGGGCGAAGCGCAGGGCTTCCGTCTGGAAGGCTTGGCGCCGGCGACGCTCTACGGCATCGCCCTGCGCGCGGAGGACGGGGCGGGCAACCTGTCTCCGCTCGGGCCCGCCTTCACCGCCGTGACGACGGCGGCTGCCGACACGATCGCGCCGGCGGCGATCGAGGATCTCGCCGTCGCCGTCGTGACCGCCGACGGATTCGATCTCGTCTGGACGGCCCCCGGCGGCGACGGCGCGGAGGGCACCGCCGCCGAGTACATCCTGGGCCGGCGCGCCGGGGCGGCGATCGCGGACGCGGCGGGCTGGGCGGCGGCCGAGCGGGAGACGCTCGTTGCACCGCTGCCGCTCCCGGCGGGAACGCCGCAGGGCTGCTCGCTGCGCGGTCTTGCTTCCGACACGATCTACGGGCTCGCCGTGCGGGCCGTCGATGAGGCGGGGAATGTCGCCCCCCTGCCGGCCACGCCGCTCGTCGGGCGGACGCTGGCGGCCCGCGACACGATCCCGCCGGCGGCGGTCACCGATCTGGCGCTGCTCGATGTGGGGGAGAGCTGGCTCGACCTCTTCTGGTCCGCGCCCGGCGGCGACGGCATGGAGGGCCGGGCGACCAGCTTCGCCCTCGCCTGGAGCGACGGGACGCAGCCGATCGACACGGAGGAACGCTGGCAGGCGGCGCGCATCCAGACCGCCGGTCTCCCGGCGCCGCCCGAGCCGGGGATGCCCGTCTCCTGGCGGCTCTCCGGGCTCGCGCCGGCGAGCGACTACGCCGTCGCCGTGCGCGCCTACGACGAGCAGGGCCTCGCCGGGGGACTTTCCAACCCGCTCGTGGCCCGCACGCTGTCCCCCCCGCCGCCGCCGCCGCCCCCTCCGCCGGACGAGCCTGCCGCGCCGGCGTCGATCGAGGATCTCGTCCTCGCGGCGCTCGGGCCGGACTGGGCGGAGCTGCGCTGGAGCTGCCCGGGCGGCGACGGCCCGGGGGGCGAAGCCGAGCGCTTCGTTCTCGGCTGGCGGGCCGGCGCCGCGCTGGAGGGGGAGGAGGACTGGAGCGCCGCCGACACGACCGCCGCGGGGCTGCCCGATCCCGGGCCTCCGGGGAGCGCCGTCGAGTACCGCCTGGAGGGGCTTGCGCAGCAGGCGCTGATCCGGGTCGCCGTGCGCGCCTACGATGCGCAAGGCCGGCGCTCGGCTCTCGGCGCTCCTCTCGCCTTCGAAACGCCGGCGCCGCCCGACACGATCCCCCCGGGCCGGGTCACCGATCTGGCTGCCGCGTTGGACGAGAGCGGGGCGGTCCGGCTCGACTGGACCGCTGCCGGCGACGACGGCCAATCCGGGACGGCCAGCCTGCTCGTCGTCGCCCGCCGCGCCGACCAGGTGATCGAGAGCGAGGAGGACTGGCTGGCGGCCCGCCACGACACGCTGGCGGCGACGGTCGCCGGCGGCGAGCCCGAGACGCTGCTCGTCGCCGGGCTGGCCGCGGACGCCTCCTGGGGATTCGCCCTGCGCTACGTCGACGGCGCCGGGTCGAGCGGCGAGATCTCGAACTTCGCCGCCCTCTTCGTGCCCGGGGAGCCGGAGGGGCCCGCGGGCCCGCCCGCGCAGCCCGAGGGCCTGCGCGCGACCAGCCTCGGCGACGGAGAGATCACGCTGCGCTGGTCGGCCGGCGCAGGCGGAGAAGCGGCCGGCGAGACGGCCGGCTTCATCGTCGCGACGGTCGCCGGAGGGCGGGCCGGGGCGGACGACTGGGACAGCGCCGCTCACGCCCGCCTGCCGCTCGTCGAGGGGCAGAGGGGAGAGATCGAGCACCGGCTGAGCGGACTCGAGCCGGGCGAGAGCTACGGCATCGCCGTGCGGGCCTATGGCGCCGACGGCGCGCTCTCCGCGGAGGGGCCCGCGATCTGGGTCCCGGAGCTGAGCCCCGGAGAGGTCGGCGAGCCCCGCGGAGTGACCGATCTGCGCGCCACGGCCTCCGGGGCGGGCTGGATCGAGCTCTCCTGGACGAGCCCGGAGGGGGGGAGAGCCGGCTGGCCGGTCGACCGCTTCGAGATCGCCTGCGCCATGGCGCCCTTCGATCCGCAGCGCTGGGCGGAGGCCGAGAGCGTCGTCGTCGTGGACGCGGGCATCCCCTCCGCCGGCGGGCAGTGCACGCTGCGCATCGGGGCGCTGGCCGGGGCGACGCTCCACGCCTTCGCGCTGCGCGCCGACAACGGCCTCGGCTACCGCTCGGCCGCGTCGAACGGGGTCGAGGCGGAGACGCTGCCCGCGGGAGGCCGGACGCCGGCGGCGCCCGGCAGACCGGTCGTGCGCGCGCTCGGCGACGGGGTGCACGCGCGCGTCTCCTGGGACCCGGTCGACGACGGCGAGGTCGCCGGCTACCACGTCTACGGCCGCTCGGCGCTGATGGGGCTGCCGCAGCGCCTGAACGCCTCGCTGATCGGCGCGATCGAGTGGGAATTCGCCCTGCCTCCGGCGACGGAGGGTTTCTTCGTCAGCGTGACGGCGGTCGGCGCGTGCGGCGCCGAGAGCGCCCCGAGCCAGGAGGCGGCCCTCTTCGGCGCGGAGGTCGCCCTCGCCGGCCCCTTCCCGCACCCGGTCGAGGATGAGGCGCGCTTCGTTCTCACCCTGCCCGGCGATCCCGCCGGCCTGCTCGCGGTGCGGGGGGAGATCTACTCGGTTTCCGGCCTGCGCGTGCGCCGCTGGATCGACGAGGCCATGCCGGCGGGCATCGAGACGACGCTGCGCTGGGACGCCCGCAGCGACGCGGGCCGGCCCGTGGCCCCCGGCCTCTACTTCCTCCGCCTGACCGCGGGGGACCAGGAGCTGGCGCGCAAGATCTACGTCGGACGCTGAAGCTCGACGAGCGAGGCTACTCGAGCTCCTCGTAGAGCTCGGGATCGCTCTCCAGGTAGGGGCTCGCCTTCCAGAAGCGGTCGTAGGCGCCGGTGGCCTCCGCCAGGTCCGGCGCCGGTGGCGGGGCCTTGCGCCGCCGCTGGCGCCGCTTGAGGAAGGTCTCGCGCAGCGCCTCCGGCTCGTAGCCCGCCAGTCGCGCCAGGCGGTCGAGGTCCTCGCCACGGGCGAGCACGCGCAGATCGAGCCCGTTGCGCTGGTAGCTGACGGCCAGTTCGGCGGGCCGCCCGAAGAGATTGTGATGGTCGCCCATCACGTCCTGATAGGCGCCCAGCAGGCAGATCGCCAGCAGGTAGGGGCGGGAGGCCGAGCCGGCGTGCAGCTCGAGCACCTCCTTCACGTCGCGCACGTCGACGAAGGAGTCGATGACGCCGTCGGAGTCGCAGGTCAGGTCGACGAGGACGCCCTGGACGGTGGGCGTCTCGTTCAGCCGGTGGATCGGCACGATGGGGAAGAGCTGCTCGATCGCCCAGGCGTCGGGCACCGACTGGAAGACGCTGAAGTTGGTGACATACTTGGCCCGGAAGGCCTTCTCCAGGGCGCGCAGTTCGTCCGAGACGACGCCCGTCTGACGGGCGAAGCGCAGCGCCTTGCGGCAGACGGCGTAGAAGTCCTGCTCCGCCCGAGCCTTGGCTTCGAGGGAGAGGTAGCCCAGGCCGAACAGGTTGAGGACCTCGCTGCGCGTCGTCACGGCGTCGTGGTAGTACTCGCGGAAGTTCTTGACCGAGATCTCGCGGGCGATGTCGGCCATCTCCTTCAGCTGCGGCGGCGGGTCCTCCTCCTCCTCGGCCCCCTTGTCCTCGCCCCGCGCGCCTCGCGGCTCCTCGGGCGTGTAGTCCACCGGCACGTCGCTCTCCCGGCTCTCGCAGTTGGTGATCAGCAGGGAGTGGTAGGCGGTCAGCGCCCGGCCGCTCTCGGAGACCAGATCGGGCGGGGCGACCTCCTCCTCCTGGCAGACCTCCTGCACGGTGTAGACGACGTTGTTGGCGAACTCCTCCATCGTGTAGTTGACGCTGCTGTCGGAGGGCGTGCGGCTGCCGTCGTAGTCGATGCCCAGCCCTCCGCCGACGTTGAGTGTGGTCAGCGGCACGCCGCGCTTGCGCAGCTTGGCGTAGACCCGGGCGGCCTCCTTGACCGCGTCCTTGATCCGGCGGATGCTCGTGATCTGCGAGCCGATGTGGAAGTGGAGCACCTCCAGGCGCGGCAGCAGGCCCTCCTCGGCGAGCGTGTCGACGGCGTAGAGGATCTCCGAGGAGCCGAGGCCGAACTTCGAGGTCTCTCCGCCGGAGGCCTCCCAGCGCCCGCTGCCGCGCTGGTAGAGCCGGCAGCGCAGGCCGAGCGTCGGGGCGTGCCCCTCGCGGCGGAAGGCCTTGACGACCAGCGGGATCTCCCGCAGGCGCTCGACCACGAGCACGATCTTCGGGTCGCGCCCGGAGGCGAGCGTGGCCATCTCGATCAGCCGCGGGTCCTTGAAGCCGTTGATGCAGATCCAGGAGTTCCGGGGCAGCTTCTGGGCCAGCGCGATGGCCAGCTCCGCCTTGCTGCCCACCTCCAGGCCGAAGGCGCCGGGCCGCCCCGCGGCGACCAGCGCCTCGACCACGGGCTTGAGGGGATTGACCTTGAGGGGGAAGACGCTGCGATAGCGGCGCCCGTAGCCGAACTCGCGATTGGCGCGGTCGAAGCACTCGTAGAGGTCGCTCAGCTGGGTCTGCAGGACCTGGGGGAAGCGCACCAGCAGCGGGGGGGCGATGCCGCGGCGCGCCGCGGCGCGGACGATGTCGACGAGATCGATCGCCCGATGGTCGCGGAAGGGGCAGACCGCCAGGTGCCCCTCGGGATTGATCGAGAAGTAGCCGCCGCCCCACTCCTCGACGCCGTAGGGGCTCTGCACCTTGGCGTTGCGGGCCATCGCGATACCCCTCCCGTCGCCGGTCTAGAAGCTGTAGCCCACGCTGAAGCGGTGCGTGTCGCCGAGCGCCTCGCGCTCCAGGGCGAGCGCGTAGTCGAAGCGCAGCTCCTGCCAGCGCAGCCCGGCGCCGAGCGCCCCGGCGAGCAGCGCACTCTCGCCGTCGTCCCGCCAGCGCAGGCCGCCGCGCAGCCGGATCGTCTCGCCGAGCGGGCCCCACTCGATCCCGAGCGCCGCCTGCAACAGCCGGCCGGCGTCGATGTCCCAGAGCAGCGCGGCCGGCAGCGTCCAGCGGGCGGCGGGGGCGAGCGCGCCGGCGAGCTGGGCCGTCGGGCGCAGGCTCTCGCTCGTCCCGTTGTCCCAGGCGAGGCGGGAGATGAGGGAGCGCAGCACGAGGGCGACCGAGGCTCGATCCCCGAGGGCGCGGCCGAGCGCCAGGTCGCCCGCGTAGCCCGTGGCGCCGACGCCCGTCAGGTCGGCACGCACGGCGAGCGCGCGCCCCGTGGCCCCCCAGGCGAGACCCCAGGGTCCGCGCCGGGCGTAGGCGACGGCGAGGTCGTACTCCGCGTAGGCCTCGGGATCGAGGTCGATGCGCGTCGTCTGCAGCCCGACGCCCAGGGCGCCGCGGCTCGCGCCGGGCGCCGCGCGGAAGCGGCCCGCCTCCCAGGAGACGGAGCGTCCGCGCAGCGGGAAGGCGAAGTGGAGGGTCGTGTGGCGCGCCAGGCCGAGGCCGAAGAGGTCGGCGTAGCCGACCGCCGCGGCGGGCGCGTCCAGGTCGACCAGGCGCGCGGCGTTCCAGTAGACCGCCGTCGCGTCGTCGACGCAGGGCGCCAGCGCGCCCGCGAGCGCCGCGCCGCGCGCCCCCGGGCCGACCTCGGCGAAGGCTCCGGCGATGCCCCCGCCCCCCTCCCCGGCGGGGCAGGGGCGAGCGCACAGGCCGGCGAGCAGCAAGGCGGCGAGCAGGACTCCGATCGGGCCCCCCGGGAGCCCGCTGCTTCTAGCGCTGGAAGACAACGGCCCTGACCTCCCTGTCGCCGCGCCCGGCCGCGTCGCGGGTCTCGATGCGCAGCAGGTAGGCGCCCTGGCGCACGGGCTCGCCGCGCCCGTTGCGCCCGTCCCAGGGGGCGCTGAAGAAGAGCCGTGGGCCGCCGTCGAACGCCCAGCGGCGGATGAGGTCGCCCTCGAGGTTGTAGAGCTCGAGCTCCGCGGCCGACAGTCCGGCGGCGCTCTCGACCGAGAAGGCGTCGCCCGCGTGGAAGGGCTTCGGCACCGTCACGCGCCGGGCGCCGACGATGCGCTGCAGGCGATAGGTCGGCGTCGGGGCGGAGCGGTTGCCGACGGGATCGGCGCCGTAGAGGGTGATGCGGTTCTCTCCCGCGAGCAGCGGCAGGGAGACGCTGAAGGCGCCGTCGGCCTCCAACAACGGATCCTCAATCGTCGTCAGGCTGTCGGCCGTCGCGTGATCGACGACGGCGAGCAGCGTCCAGGAGCCCTCGGGGGCCCGTCCGGAGAGGGTCACCGAGGATGCGGCGGTCGCCTCGGGGGGCGCTGCGTCGAGCAGGGGGCTTCCGGCCGGCCCCTCGTTGTCCATCTCGACCCAGGCGATCGTCTGCGCCCGGCCGCAGCCCGGATCCTGCACGGTGATGCCCACCGGCAGCGGGTAGGGGGCCTGGCCCGGAGCGCAGCAGGCGTCGAGGCTGAACTCGTAGAAGATGCGATAGACGCGCGTGGAGTCGGTGCTCAGCGAGTCGACATGGTGCACCCGCGCCAGCGCGGCGATGAAGTCCTCGTCGACCGCGGAGAAGTCCGCCTCCACCGTGCGCAGGGGCCGCGGCGTGGCCCACTCGGTCAGCAGGTAGACGCTCCCGCCGTTGCGCAGGGTGAAGAGCGTCTCGCCGTCGCGCTCGACGAAGCGTTCCGGCCCGCCGAGGAAGCGCGTGGCGACGTGGCGGGGGGGGCGATTGCTCAGGCACAGGGCGAGCGAGGAGGTCGTCGCGCTGTAGCCGGTCGAGGGATCGAAGGCGGTCACCGGGACGATCCGCCCCGCGGCGTCGGGGAGCGAGTTGGCGGCGGAGATCGTGTACTCGATCTGGTAGCCGGCCCACACCTCGGTCGTGCCGCCGACGGCGACGACGCGGTCCTCGACCTGCGTCACCCGCACCGCGGCCGGATCGAAGGCGCCGTCGAGCCCGCTGAAGTCGGCCGTGACCTGGTAGGGCGCGCGCGAGTCCCACTCGCTGCGCACGAGGATCGTCTGCCCGTTGGCGACCGCCACCGCGCCGGCGGCGCCCAGGCTGAGCGTGTCGGGCTGCAGGATCCGCCAGTGCTTGAAGACCGGCGCGGGGACCAGCTGCACCGCGCGCGCCGTCGTGCCGGGGCCGCGGTTGCCGACGAGGTCGCGGGCATGGGCGACGAGCTGGTTCGGCCCCGGGCGGAGCGTGACGGTGCCGGAGAAGACGAGCGAGTCCCCCGCCTGCGTGAGGGGGAGGACGAACCGGTCGGTCTGGTTGAGCACGACGAGGATGTCGCGGGCGCCGGCCGGTCCCGTGCCGGAGACGCGCAGCGCCGGGTCGGTCGCCGTCTCCGGCAGCGGGTCGAGGCGCGGCGGCAGGGCGGGCGGCTCGTTGTCGAGGAGCAGACTGAGCGTCACCGAGTCGCGCCCGCAGCCTCCGTCGCGGCCATGGATGCGCAGCGGCAGGGCGGCGAGCCCGGGGCCGCGCGCCGCCTCGTCCAGTTCGTAGTAGAGGGCGTGCGTCTGCAGCGTCTCGGCGGGGGCGTCGACCAGTTCGTAGTAGACGCGGGCGGCCGAGAAGCTGTCGTCGACGGCGGAGAAGTCGGCGGTCGTGAAGAAGGGACGCGAGTGGAAGCTCCAGGTCGTCTCGATCCGCAGCGAGTCGCCGTTGCGGACCGTGTAGAGCCGGCGCCCCTCGTGCAGCGTGTAGCGGGCCGCATCGCCGATGATCGCGGTGGCCAGGTGCCGGGGGGGACGGTTGGAGAGACAGAGCGACAGCGCCTCGTTGGTCGTCGACCCGGCCGGCCCGCTCCCGGTGATCGGGACGGCGATCCGGGCCGCGTCGGGACGGGCATTGGCCTCGGCGAGACGATAGGCGAACCAGTAGGCCGACCAGACGTGAAGGTCGTCGCCGACGACGACGGAGGAGTCGCCGACATAGGTGCCGAGCAGCGCGGCCGGAGCCTGGTCGTCGAGGAGGGTCAGATCGGCGCGCACGGTGTCGGCCTGGTCCCAGAAGGAGAAGAACTCGAGCAGGTCTCCGTTGCCCACGCGCGATCCGGGCTGCACGATCCGGTAGCCGCGGCAGACGGGGGCACCGTCGGCCGCCGGCGCCGCGTCGAGGATGACGAGATCGGCGGCGGCGCCGCAGGGAAGAGGCCCGCCGGCCAGGCCGATCAGCGCGAGCGCCGCCGGCGGGGCGAAGCGGCGGATTGCGCGCGCCGCGTTCCGGAATCCGAGCACAACTTCCCCCTCGCTCCAGGAGGACCCGTCACGGGTCTCCATCCGCCCGCGCGGCGCAAACCCCAGGAATCGAGCTATGATCCCCGTCGCGCCGGGCGCTGTCAACCGCCGGGGCGCGCCAGGGCCGGGACTTCGCCGCCGCGGCGCGGATCGCCCCTGCCGCCACGCGGCCGCGCTTGTCGATCGCCCGCTCGCGTGCTAGACCAGCGCTGTCCCCGGGGGCGCCGGGCGGCGCCCGCCCGCGAGGGGCCTGTGGGAGGATCGAGGGCCATGACCAGCGTGCCGGACGCCGGAGATCCGGGATCCCCGCCGGGGATCGCCGTCGCGCTCAGCGGCGGGGGCGCGCGCACGATCGCCCACATCGGCGTGCTGCGGGTCTTGGCGAGCGAGGGCATTCCCGTCGGACGCATCGCCGGCACGAGCGGCGGCGGGCTGATCGCGGTGCTCTTCGCCGCCGGTTACCCGCTGCTCGACCTGGAGAGGGACGCCCTCAGCATCGAGTGGCGGCGGCTGGCGGAGCTGCGCCCCCACCCGCTCGGACTGCTGGCGACGGAGAAGCTGGGCGAGTTCGTCGCCCGCCGCATCGGCGAGCTGCGCTTCGAGGCGCTGCGCATCCCCTGCGCCGTCGTGGCCGCCGATCTCACCGCCGGCGGCAGGCGCGTCTTCGACCGCGGGCCGGTCGTCCCGGCCGTCCGCGCCACCTGCGCGGTGCCCGAGTTCTACCGTCCGGTCGAGCTCGACGGCCACATCCTCGTCGACGGCGGCGTGGTCGAGCCGCTGCCGGTCGAGACGGTGCTCGGTCTCGATCCGCAGGCGCGGCTCCCCTGCCTGGCCGTCAACGTCCTGCCGCGCGTCGTCGACCAGGGGGCTCCGCGCCACCCGCTTCAGCTTCTCGGGCGGATCACCGGGATCGTCCAGCAGGAACTGGCCCGCCGCGCCGCCGCGGCGGCGGACTGGAGCGTCGAGCCCGAGCTGAGCGGGTTCACCTTCTTCGGGCTCGACAACGCGGAAGGCCTGTTGGCCGCCGGAGCGGCCGCCGTGAGGGCGCAGCTGCCCCGCTTGCGCGAACGGCTGCGCGCGGCGCCCGCCTAGCGCGAGGCGGAACGGAGGCGCGCGCCGGCGGGCGGCGCGCCGGCCTGGAGGCGCGAAGGACACCACCATGAGCGCGCGACTGCCCCTGTCGGTCATCGTCATCGCCCGCGACGAGGAGGACCGCCTCCCGCGGGCGCTGGCCAGCGTGGCCTGGGCCGACGAGATCGTCGTCGTCGACTCGGGCTCGCGGGACGCGACCTGCGAGGTCGCCCGGCGCGCCGGGGCGCGGGTGATCGTCCGCGCCTGGGCCGGCTACAGCGCGCAGAAGGCCTTCGCCGCGGATCAGGCGGCGCACGACTGGATCCTCTGGCTCGACGCCGACGAGGAGGTCTCTCCGGCGCTGCGCGCGGCGATCGAGGGAGCGCTCGCCCGCCAGGCGGAGGGCGGCGCGCGCTGCGACGCCTACCAGGTCAATCGCCGCACCGAGTATCTCGGGCGCTACCTGCGCTTCGGCGGCTGGTATCCCGATCGCAAGGTGCGCCTCTTCCGCCGCGACCGGGCCGCCTTCGACGGCCGCCGCGTCCACGAGAGCGTGCGCGTGGCCGGTCCGGTGGGGCGCCTGCGCGGAGAGCTGCTCCATCACTCGTTCCGCGACTTCGCCCACCACGTCGCCAAGACGCACGAACTGGCGCGGCTGTGGGCCGAGGAGAGGGAGGGCCGCCGCGTGCGCGCCGGCGATCTGCTCTTCCACCCGCTGGCCAAGGGGCTGAAGAGCTACCTCTGGCAGGGGGGGATCCTGGAGGGCTGGCGAGGCCTGCTGCTCGCCGGGATGGGCGGCTACTCCGTCTGGCTGAAGTACGCGCTGCTGCGCGCGCGTCAGGGCGAGGAAGTCGGCCGAGGCGGCGCCGCACCGGGCGCGCGTCAGGGCGAGGAAGCCGGCCGCGGCCGCGCCGCACCGGGCGCGCGCCACGCCGGCCGGGGAGCGCAGGGAAGGGAGTCCGAGGATGTGCACTGACGACTCGGCGCCGGGCCCCGGGCCCGGGAAGCCGGAGGTCCCCTACGACGCCTTCGCCGCGCTCGACCTGCGCACGGCGACGGTCGTGGCCGCGCGCCGCCATCCGCAGGCCGACAAGCTGCTGCTCCTGGATGTCGACCTGGGGGCGCTCGGGCGGCGCCAGATCGTCGCCGGGATCGCCCGGCACTACGAGGCCGAGCCGCTCGTCGGCCGCTCGATCATCGTCGTCGCCAACCTCCGGCCGGTGCGCCTGCGCGGCGAGGAGTCGCGGGGCATGCTGCTGGCGGCGTCGGCGGGGGAGAGCGTGGTCCTGTTGACGACCCTGGAGCCGCTGCCACCCGGCTCGCCCGTCTCCTAGCCGGGGCGGCGGGGATCGGCGCGGGGCTCGCGCAGGCGGCGCGGCACGTGCCGGCCCAGCCTGGCGACGATCTCGTAGTTGATCGTGCCGCACAGCGCCGCCAGGTCGTCGGCCGAGATCGACTCGCTGCCGCAGCGGCCGATCAGGATCGCCTCCTCGCCCAGCGCCGCGTCGGGCAGGTCGGTGACGTCGGCCATCATCATGTTCATGCAGATCCTGCCGACGACCGGCGCGCGCCGGCCGCGCACGAGCACGTAGCCGCGCCCCGAGAGGCGCCGGTCGTAGCCGTCGTAGTAGCCGACGGGCAGCACCGCCAGGCGCATCGGATGGGTGGCCCGGAAGCTGCAGCCGTAGCCGATGTACTCGCCCGCGGGCACGGTCTTCACCTGGGTCAGGCGCGCCTTCCAGGAGAGGACCGGGAGCAGCTCGGGCCCGGCGCGCCTGGAGAGCAGCGCCGACAGGAAGGTCTCCCGCGAGGGCCAGAGCCCGTAGCCGGCGATGCCGAGGCGCACGAGATCGCCCTGGGTCTGCTCCATCACCAGCACCGCCGCCGAGCAGGCCGAGTGCAGCAGGTCGGGAACGATGCCCGCCTCGGCGAAGAGGCGCCGCGCCTCCTGCAGCCGGGCGAGCTGGCGGCGGGCGATCGTCTGGTCGGTCGTGTCCTCGATGTTGGCGTAGTGGGTGTGCAGCCCGCGCAGGCGCAGCTCGGGGTGCCGGCGCAGGAAGTCGCGCCAGGCGGGGATCTCCTCGATCGGGACGCCCTGGCGGTGGGTGCCGGTCTCGACCTTGAGGTGGATCGGCAGGGGCGCCGCCCCCCCCGCGTCTCGCTTCGCGGCGGCGAGCGCGCGGGCGGTCTCGAGCTCCGAGACCGTCGGCTCCACGGCCGCGGCGACGACCGCGGCCGCCTCGTCCGGCAGGGTCGGGCCGAGCAGTCCGACCGGCACGCCGCCGGCCAGATCGGCGATC
>VGIY01000004.1 GCA_016867695.1 Candidatus Eiseniibacteriota bacterium
TCCTGACCGAGCTGCTGCAGTCCCGCTGGATCCGGCTGATCGATGGACAGGCCCGCTCCAGCGTCGGGGACACGCTCTTCGCCTCCATCTATCCCGACGGAGACGAGCACTCGGGGATCGAGTTCGCCGCCGCCGGAGGCGGCTTCTTCACGCCCCGACCAGGCCGGGAGAATCACCCCGTGGTCGAGGTCACCTGGCACGGGGCGCGCCGTTTCGCCGCCCGCTACGGCCGGCGCCTGCCCACCGAGGCCGAGTGGGAGAAGGCGGCCCGAGGAACGAGCGGGGAGCTGGGCTACTTCCGCTTCGACAACGCCGGCGAGCCCGACTCCGTCGGCATCGGCTTCCCCTTCCCCTGGGGCAGCGAGTTGCACCCCTCGTACTTCAACTACCTGGGCAGCGGCGATCCCTTCGAGACGACGGTGGGCGTGGGCACCGCGCCGAGCGGCTTCTTCGACGGTGCCGTCCGTGGCGGCTTCACCACCCGCTCGAACGCCAGCCCCTACGGGATCCTCGATCTGGCCGGCAACGTCAGCGAGTGGTGCCTGGACACCTTCGTCGCCTACCACGGGGGAGCCAGCCCGAACCTGAAGGTCGTGCGCGGCGGGGGCTGGAGGTCGCAGCCCCACTGGTGCCAGACCTTCTGGCGCGCCGGCCTGCCGCCCGGACTGACCGACAACCAGGTGGGCTTCCGCACGGCCGCCAGCCAGTAGCCGAGGATTCTAGGGCCCGCGACGGGGAGCCCCGCCCGGGGGTCCCGAGCGGGCCGACGGCCCGGGAGGCAATCCAGCATGCCCTTCGTAGAGCTTCCCGACGGAGGCCGCCACGAGGTTCCCGCGGGGACGACGCTGGCGGCGGTCGCCGAGCGCCTCGCTCCGGCCCTCGCGCGCCGCGCCGTGGCCGTCTGGCTCGACGATGAGTTGGTCGATCTCGCCCGCGCCGTCGAGGGCGACGCCCGGGTGCGCTTCGTCACCACGGCCGACCCGGAGGGCCTCGAGGTCTTCCGCCACTCCTCGGCGCACCTGCTGGCCGAGGCGGTCGTCTCCCTCTTCCCCGACGCCAAGCCGACCATCGGCCCCGTCGTCGAGGAGGGCTTCTACTACGACTTCGATCACGCCCCCTTCAGCGAGGAGGATCTGGGGCGCATCGAGGCGCGCATGCGCGAGATCGCCGCCGCCGGCCGCCCGCTGCGCCGCCGCGAGCTCGGGCGCGAGGAGGCGCTGGCGCTCTTCGCCGGCAACCCCTACAAGCTAGAGATGATCCACGAGATGCCCGCGGGCGAGACGATCAGCGTCTACGACCAGGGCGGCGCCTTCGTCGACCTCTGCCGCGGCCCGCACCTGCCCGACCTGGGGCGCATCCGCGCCTTCAAGCTGACCAAGCTGGCCGGCGCCTACTGGCGCGCCGACGTGCGCAACCCGATGCTGCAGCGGGTCTACGGCATCAGCTTCGAGGACCCCAAGGCGCTCGCCGCCCACCTGAAGGCGCTCGAGGAGGCGAAGCGGCGCGATCACCGCCGCATCGGCAAGGAGCTCGATCTCTTCTCCTTCCACGAGGAGGGCCAGGGCTTCGCCTTCTGGCACGCCAAGGGGGCGATCGTCTTCAACGAGCTCTCCGCCTACATCCGCGAGGAGTGCCGCCGCCGCGGCTACGTCGAGGTGCGCACGCCGATGATCCTCAACCAGGAGCTCTGGCTGCGCAGCGGTCACTGGGACCACTACGCCGAGGCGATGTACTTCGTCGACATCGACCAGAAGCCGCACGCGGTGAAGCCGATGAACTGCCCCGGCGGGCTGCTCGTCTACCGCAGCCGCCTGCGTTCCTACCGGGACCTGCCGATCCGCCAGGCCGAGCTGGGGATGGTCCACCGCAACGAGCTCTCCGGCGTGCTGCACGGACTCTTCCGCGTCCGCGCCTTCACCCAGGACGACGCCCACGTCTTCTGCACCGAGGATCAGCTCAACGACGAGGTCGTCAAGCTGATCCGCTTCTGCATCGACGTCTATCGCACCTTCGGCTTCCCCGACCCGGAGATCAAGCTCTCCACCCAGCCGACCGATCACATCGGCGACGAGGCGATCTGGACCCTGGCCACCGAGGCGCTGCGCGCGGGCTTGGCCGCGATCGGCCTCCCCCACAAGGTCGCCCCCGGCGAGGGGGCCTTCTACGGGCCGAAGATCGACTTCGACATCCGCGACAGCCTCGGGCGCCGCTGGCAGTGCGGCACGGTGCAGGTCGACTTCTCCATGCCCGAGCGCTTCGACCTGACCTACGAGGGCGCCGACGGCCGGCCCCACCGGCCGGTCATGCTCCATCGGGCGATTCTCGGCAGCCTCGAGCGCTTCATCGGCGTGCTCATCGAGCACACCGCCGGCAGACTCCCGCTCTGGATCTCCCCGGTGCAGGCGCGGGTCATCCCCGTCGGCCCCGCCCACCAGGACTACGCCCGCAGCGTGGCCGCCGGGATGGAGGCCGCGGGCCTGCGCGTCGAGGTCGACGCTCGCGAGGAGACGCTCGGCAAGCGCGTTCGCGCCGCCCAGGTCGAGCAGGTCAACTACATCCTCGTCGTCGGCGATCGCGAGGCGGAGGCGGGCACGGTCAACGTGCGCACGCGCGACAACGTCGTCCATGGACCGGCCGCCCCGGCCGAGCTGACCGCCCGGCTGCGGGAGGAGATCGCCGCCCGGGCCCTCGGCTGATGCCCGGGCCGATCCCGCGCCTCCGCCCGGGCCCTCGGCCGATGCCCGGGCCGATCCCGCGCCTCCGCCCAGGCCCTCGGCTGATGCCCGGGTCGATCCCGCGCCTCCGCCCGGGCCGCGCGGCCGGCACCCGCTCGAGGAGCGCCCGTGGAGATGCCCCCCGCTCCCGATGAGCCCCGGCGCGCGCCCGTGGCCCGCGGCCGGGAAGCGGCCGTCAGGCGCCCCCTGCTGCTGATGAGCGCCGGCGGCGCCGTCAGCAAGGTCTTCGCCGCCGGGCGCGAGATCGCCATGGCCCACGCCTTCGGCACGGGCCCGGTCAGCGACGCCTATCGCGCCTCGCTCAGCGCCACGCTCTCGCCCGTCCACATGCTGACCACGCAGGTCATCCAGACCTGCTTCATCCCCCTCTGCGCCCGCGACCTGGAGACGCAGCCCCGCCGCGCCTGGGCGCTCTTCCAGGGCCTGACCATCCTCTTCCTCGGGCTCGGGCTCCTGCTCGCCACCGCGCTGCTGCTCTTCGCTGGTCCCTTCGTCGCCCTGCTGCTCCCCGGCTTCGACCCGGCGAGCCGGGAGCTCACCGCGGCGATGCTGCGCGTCATGGCTCTCGGCATTCCCGCCTACATCTTCACCGCGCAGCTCGGCGCCCTCGGCGCCGCCCACCGGGACTTCGCCATCCCGACCGTCCGGCCCGCCGCGCTCAACCTGGGCATGCTCGGGGCGATCCTCATCGCCGCCCTCGCCGGCCGGCCCCTCTGGGCCGCCTACGGCTTCACCGGGACCTACGGCCTGCTGGCGCTCTGGGCGCTCTTCTGGCTCCGGCGGCGTGGGCGGCTGCCCCGCGCCTGGTGCCTCGAGCGCCCGCTGCTCGGAGCGCTCGCCAACTCGCTCTGGCGCCCCTTGCGACCGCTGCTGCTCGTCACCGCGCTCGGCGAGGCGAACCTGCTCCTCGAGCGCACGATCGCCTCGCTCGTCGGCGGCGGCACGGTGGCGGCCATCGACTACGCCCGCTTCGTCACCGAGACGGCCCACTCGCTGCTCATCCTGCCCCTCGGCCTGATCAGCCTGAGCGCCTTCGCCGCGCTCGACGCCCGCCGCTCCGCGGCGCTGGCCGACCGGTTGAGCGGCCTCATCCTCATCCTCTTCCTGCCCCTCTCCGCCTTCCTGCTGCTCAACGGCAGGGAGATCCTGGCGCTGCTCTTCCTGCGCGGCCACTTCGACGCCGGCTCGCTCGCCGCCAGCTCGCGCGCCCTTCTCGGCCTGAGCGCCGGGCTCTGGGCCTTCAGCGCCGCCCACTTCCTGCGCCGCGTGCTCAACGCGCGCATGGAGAACGGCGTCGTCCTGCGGGGCGAGATCGCCGCCGTCGCCGCCAACCTGACGGTCAACCTGCTCCTCTACCGGCAGCTCGGGATCCTCGCCCTCGGGCTCGGCTTCTCGGCCGGGGCCCTCGCCGCGCTGGCCCTCTACGTCCGCCACCTGGGGCTGTGGCGCGGCGCCGCGGCGCGGGCGGCGCGCGTCCTGTTTCTCGCGCTGCTCCCCTATCTCCTGGGCGCCTGGGCTCTGCGCGCCCAGGCCGACGGCTTGGGGGGGCTGGCCCTGCAGGCTCTTCTCGCCCTCCTCTACTGGGGGGCCTGCCTGCTCGGCACCCCTCCGCTGCGCGCGCTGCTGCGCGACCGCGCCGCCGGGGAGCCGCGCTGACCCCGCCACCAGGGCATCGCCGGGCGAGCACACATCGCCGGGCGGGACTTGACGCCCGCTCGGGCGCCGGATATAGTTCCACTCATGTCGAAGTTTCGAAACTCCGACCTGGCCCGGCTGGCCCTCTTCTTCGGCGCCCTCGCCCACCCGCACAGGCTGCGGATCTTCGTGCGCCTGGCCGCCTGCGGCGAGGCGGCCAGCTGCTGCCGGGCGACCCCCGCGGGCCTGCGCCAGTGCGTGGGCGATCTCGGCGCCGGGCTGGGTCTGGCCGCCTCGACCGTCTCGCACCACATCAAGGAGCTGCGCCGCTCGGGTCTCATGGACGTGCGGCGGCGGGGCCGGAGGATCGAGTGCTCGCTGAGGCCGGAGGCGGTGCGGTCACTGGCCGCCTTCGCGGCGAGCGTCGAGCGACAGGCGACAGCAGAGCGAACAGGAGGCTCGTCGTGGAAACGCGAGACGACCGGGCGCAGGACACGGGCGGCTGCTGCGCAGGCGGCGCCCTCCCGAGCGCGGGCTGCGGCTGCGAGCCGCGGCCGCCGCGGCGCCGGTGGATCGGCCGGCTGATCTTCGCCGCGGTCATGCTGGCGGCCCTGGCCGTGGGCGCCCTGGCGCTCAGGGCCAGGTCCGCGGCGGGAGCGGCTGCTGAGCGGGACTGCGCCGTCGAGTGCGCCCCGGGCTGCTGCGGGCGCTGAGCGGGCCATGCCGGCGTGGATCCAGCAGGCGGTCTCGACGGGCCCGCCGGGCGCGGCCGCGCTGCCCGCCGCCTTCCTTCTCGGCCTACTGGCGGCGGCGACTTCGTGCTGCGCCCTGCCGGCGCTCGGCGTCGTCGTCGGCTACGCGGGAACGATGGAGGGATCGAGGGACCGCCGTGAGATCCTCGTCGCCGCCCTGGCGCTCATGCTCGGCATGACCGCCTCGCTGGCGGCCCTGGGCGCGCTGACCGGGCTGTTCGGCCGCCTGGCCGGGTCTTCCCTCGGCAGGTACTGGCAGTTCGGGGCCGGCCTCCTCCTGGTCGCCTTCGGGCTATCCGCCGCGGGGTTCGCCCCCTTCCGGCCGCCCCGGATCGCGCTCGGCGGGCGCGCGCGCCGCCGGGGCCTTCCGGCCGCGCTCGCCTACGGCCTGGCCGTCGGGGGAGCCTCGACCGCCTGCTCCGCGGGCTGCAACCCACTCCTCGGACTGGTCGCGGGCGCGACGATGCTCAAGGGGGCGACGCTTCTCGGCGCCGGCTTCTTCGCCCTCTTCGCGCTGGGCTACAGCCTGCCGCTGGCGGCGGGGCTGGTCGGCATCGGCATGGGTCTGGGCCGCCTGGGGCAGGCGGTCCGCCGCGCGGCCCCGCTCATCCGTGCCGGATCGGGCCTGCTGCTCATCGGCGTCGGCTTCTACCTGCTGGCGAGCCTGCGCTAGGAGCCCCGGTCGATGTCCACCCGCGCGTCCGACCGGCAAGCCTCGAGGGGAACGAGTGCGCGGGCCGCTTGCGGCGGTGGGGGGCGGAGCGCCGCGCCGTGGATCGCGGGCGTCCTGGACACCCCCCGCGGACCTGTCCCCCGCGTGCGCACTCGCCTCGGCGCGCGCGATCGCCTGGGCGCCGCCGCGGCGCGCTGGGCGATCGGCCGCATGCGCTACCGCGTCCCTGCGGGGCTCTACGCCGTCGGCGCGCCCGGCTCGGGGGCGCCCGTTCTCGTCTCGGCCAACTACAAGATGAGCTTCGATCACCTGCGCCGCGCCCTGGAGGGTCGCGACGCCTGGATCCTCGTGCTCGACACGAGGGGCATCAATGTCTGGTGCGCGGCGGGCAAGGGCACCTTCGGCACCGACGAGCTCGTCTCGCGCGTCGGGCGAAGCGGGCTGGCAGCGATCGTCGCGCATCGCCTGCTCGTCGTGCCGCAGCTCGGGGCGCCCGGGCTGAGCGCCCACCTCGTCCTGCGCCGCTGCGGATTCCGGGTGCTCTTCGGACCGGTTCGCGCCCGGGATCTTCCCGCCTATCTCGATGCGGGGATGCGGGCCACCGAGGCGATGCGCCGGGTGCGCTTCGGGCTGGCCGACCGGATCGCGCTCATTCCGGTCGAGATCGCCACCGGTGCCCGGCCCTTCCTCGCCGGCGCCGCCGCCTTGATGCTGCTGGCGGGCTTCGGCCGGGGCGGCTACTCCCTCGCCCGAGTGGTCGACACCGGGCTTCCCGCCGCGGGCCTCTTCCTCGGGGTCTTCCTCGCCTCGGCGATCCTCGGCCCGATGCTTCTGCCCTGGCTGCCGGGCCGCGCCTTCTCCCTCAAGGGGGCGGCGCTAGGCCTCCTGTTGCTCCCGCCCCTCGCCGCGGCCGCCGCGACCCGCGCCCCACTCCTCGAACCCCGGCTTCAGGCCGCGGCTTGGGCGCTGCTCGTCCCGGCGATCGCCAGCTTCACGGTGATGAACTTCACCGGGGCGACGACCTACACATCCCTGAGCGGGGTGTTGAGCGAGATGCGCATCGCCGTGCCGGCGCAGGCCGCCGCGGCGCTGATCGGTCTAGTTCTCTGGATGGCCGGCCTCTTCGCGGCCGCAGGCGGGTAGCATGCTCCGATACCTCGAGAAGCCCCTGACGCTCCGGTTCGACGCGCGCCGGTGCACCGGCTGCGGTCTGTGCGTTGCCGTCTGCCCGCACGCGGTCTTCCGTCTGGAGGGGGGCCGCGCCCACCTGGCCGACCGCGCCGCTTGCATGGAGTGCGGCGCCTGCGCCCGCAACTGCGAGCCGGGCGCGATCACCGTTCGCGCCGGCGTCGGCTGCGCGGCGGGCGTGCTGGCGGGCCTGCTGGCGGGCAGGGGGGCGACCTGCGTGTGCGGGGAAGAGCCGGGCGACTGCTGTCGCTGAGCGAAAGGTGATCGCGTGAGCGTCCCGCTGCGCATCTGCGTCCTCGCCCGCTCGCTGCCGCTGCACCGGGCGGGCGGCTTCGAGCTGCACACGGCCGCGCTGATCGCCGAGCTGGCCGCGGCGGGCCACGCCGTCACGGCGATCACCTCCAGGCTGCCCGCAGGTCTGCGCGCCGACGAGGAGGCGGCCGCCGCCACGCTGGCGCCCCGCGGCGCGGTCTCTCTCGCCGCCTGCCGGCGAGGGATTCCCGGGCGCTACGACCTCGGCTACTGGCCCGAGAGCCGCAGGATCTTCGCCCGGATCGCGGCGCGCGAGCCCTTCGATCTGCTCGTCGGCGCCGGCTGGGGCGCTGCCGGCGTGCTCGCCGCCCGACGCGAGCCGAGCGCCGGCCGCCGCGCCCCGGACGCCTTCCCGGCGGCGATGATCGCCCATGGATCGCCTCGGGCCGAGTTGCGCGCGAAGCGGCGCCGGCTCGGCGCGGGGCCCGCCTACGCGCTCCATTGGGCCCGCTGGCGGCTGGGGGCGGCGCGTCTCGCCCGCGCCGCCTCGCGCTGCGATCGGATCGTCGCCGTCAGCGCCTCGGTCGCCGAGCGGATGGCGGAGGAGTTCCCGGGATGCGCGGGCCGCATCGTCGTCGTCCCCAACGGCGTCGACCTCGCCGGCGCGCCGCGGGCCGCCTGCGCGGGGCTGCCCTCGCCCGAGGCCGAAGCCGCTTCGAGGCCGCTGCGGATCGCCGCGAGCGGGCGGCTGCACGCCGATAAGGGCATCGAGCAGCTGCTGCGCGCGGCGGCCGAGCTGCGTCCCCGCTACCCGCGTCTCGAAGTCGCGATCGCCGGAGAGGGGCCGCGCGGCCCCGCACTGCAAGCCCTGGCAGGGCGCCTGCTCCCCCAGGGCGCGGTGCGCTTCCACGGGCACCTGCCCCGGCCGCTTCTGCTGGAGCGGCTCGCCGGCGCGGACCTCTACGTTTTCCCCTCCACCGGCGACGAGGGGCTGCCGCTGGCGCTTCTCGAGGCGATGGGCCTGGGGCTTCCCGTTGTCGCCTCGCGCGTCAGCGGCGTCACCGACGCGCTGCGCGACGGGCGCGAGGGGCTGCTCGTGCCGCCGGGAGACGCGCGCGCCCTGGCGGGGGCCATGGCCGCGCTGCTGGAGGAACCTGACCGCGCGCGCTCTCTCGGCCGCGCCGCCCGCGAGCGGTGCCTGGCCGAGTTCTCCGCGGCGCGCATGCTCGCCGACCTGCGCGGCGCGCTCGAGGCGCTCGCCCGCGCGGGGACCGCGCCCGGGACGGAGGCTGCGCCGGACTGATCGGCGCCGGGAGGGCACGCCGTGCAGATCCTCTGCTTCGCCTCGGCCGACTTCGAGGAGCGCAACTGGGTCAACGCCCAGCACCTGATGTGGCGGCTCGCTGCGCGCCACGAGGTGCTCTACGTCGACAGCCTGGGACTGCGCTCCCCGCGCCCGACGCGCCGGGACCTGGGCAAGATCGCCCGCCGCCTGCGCGCCCTGGCGCGCGGGACGAGCCGGCCCTCGCCGGACCGGCGGCTGCACCTGCTCTCCCCGCTCGCCCTCCCGCCCACCCGGGGCGCCGCCGCCCGGCGCTGGCGCGCGCGGCTCCTCGCCGCGCAGATCGAGCGCGCGCTCGCGCGCCTCGGCTTCGAGCGGCCCCTCGCCTGGGCCTTCCTGCCCACGGCCGCGCCGGCGATCGAGCGGCTCCGCCTCGGCCCGGTCGTCTACCACTGCGTCGACGCCTACGAGGCCAATCCGTCCGTCGATCGCGCGCTCATCCTGGAGCTCGAGGAGCGCCTGATGGCCCGCGCGCGTGTCGTCGTCGCCTCCTCCGCGCCCCTGCGTGACAGGCTGGGCGAGCGTCACGGCGATGTTCGCCTGATGGCCAATGTCGCCGACATCGCCGCCTATCCCCCGCCCGGCGAGGCGCCGCCGGAGCCGGCCGACCTCGCCCCGCTCCCCCATCCCCGCGTCGGCTATCTCGGCAACCTCGCCGCCTACAAGTGCGACCTGCCCCTGCTGGCCGAGGCGGCGCGGCAAAGACCCGACTGCTCCTTCGTCTTCATCGGCGACACCGGCGCCGGGGAGACGAGCACGCCGCTCGGCGAGCTGTCCCGCCTGGGCAACGTGCATCGGCTCGGCCCGCGCCCGCGCGCCGCGCTCGCCGGCTACCTGCATGGGCTCGACGCCGCGCTCGTGCCCTTCGTCGACAGCGTGACGACGCGCCACTCCTTCCCGATGAAGTTCTTCGAGTACCTCGCCTGCGGCCTGCCCGTCGTCGCCCGCGCGCTGCCCGGCCTGGAGGGCTTCCTGCGCCCGCCCCACGCCTACGGCTACGCGACGCCGGAGGGGTTCATCGCCGCGCTGTCCGAGGCGCTGCGGGCCGGCGCGCCGCCCGAGCGGGCCGCGCGCCGGGCGCTGGCGGAGGCGCACTCCTGGGAGAAACGGATGGTTGAGGTCGAGGCGCTGCTGGCGGAAATCGCGCAGTAGCCCTCCCGTCACAGCGCGCACTCGCCGAAGCGGTGCTCGCTCAGTAGCCCTCCCGCCAGAGAACGAACTCGCCGAGGCCGTGGCGGTCGACGAAGACGAAGCGCAGGCCCTCCTGCTCGTAGGTCCAGATCTCCGTCGCCGGGCCCTCGGCACGGTAGGGGAATCGCTCGATCGTGCCGGGTGCGCCGTGGACGATGTAGATGCGCCCGCGATCGGTCTTCCAGCCGGGGCGCGTGCCGGTGAACTCCTCCTGGGCGTGGCGGATCCGGGCGAGGAACTCCTCCTTGACCTCGTTGCGCTCCGTCCCGGGGGTCGGGTCGCGGCGCCGCCAGAACTCCTCCCAGAGCCGCGCGCGCTCCTGGGGCGCGGCCATGCGCAGCGGCGCCAGCTCCCGCTCCTCGGCGATGTAGCCGAGCGCGTCGAACATGTCGCGGAAGAAGGGAGAGAGCGAGATCTCCGACTCGATCCGCCGGTCGAAGCGCGTCCCGCCCTCGAGACGGTCGGCTCCGACCTCGACGCTCACGGCGAGACGGTAGTCCTCCAGCAGCAGCTCCCCCGCCGGCAGGGGCCAGCTCAGGCGCGTGCGCCCCTCGCCGGCGGCGGTCGCGAACTCGCCCCGCGCCTCGCCGCCGATGCCCGTCTCGGAGGCCAGCAGCCAGGCGACGCGCATCTGCCCGCCGAGCGTCCCCGGGTGGAAGACCTCGGCGTAGGCGCACAACGTCTCGGCCGGATCGACGAAGCTCGCCTTCACCCGCGCGTCGGCGAGCAGCGCTGCGGTGTCCCCCTCGAGTCCGCAGGGGCCGATCAGCAGCGGGGAGAGCCGCGCGTGCCCCGGCAGCACCAGCGGGATCTCCAGCGCCAGGCGCACGCGCCCCTCGTGCCCCGAGCCCGGCTCGGAGACGGCCACCTCGAGCTGATGGCGGCCCGGATCCAGCGGCAGGAGCAGCCGGCGCTCGTAGCGGGCCCCGCGCCCGTGCAGCGCGGACCGGTCGGGCGCATGCACGCGCTCGTGCCAGATCTCCCCCGTCCTCTGGCGGTCGCCGTCCAGGACGTGCAGGATCAGGTCGAATCTCGCCTCGAGCCCACCCCCGGCCAGCTCGAAGCTCAGCTCCGAATAGGGCACCTCGATCCTCAGGGCCGCGAAGGCGCTGTCGCCCCGGAGGAAGGCGATCGCCTCGCACTCGAAGGCGGGGCGACCGGCGTGCCTGACGCGCTGCGGAGAACCGAAGGAGCCCCCCCCCGCCTGCGCCATGCCCGCTGCGCAGGAAAGGGCCGCCAGCAGCAGCGCCCTGGCGGCCAGGCGGGAGCGGCCGGGCGTGGGCCTCCGGTCGCGCCGGGGGGACTCGCCCGCCGCGCGCGCGCCGGTGCGTTCGCTCGCCCCGAGCGCGCTCTGCCGGCCCTCGCTCCTCCCGATCTTCACCATGGCCGCTCTCCCTTACGCCCGCTCGCCGCCGGCGCCGCCGCGGGCGCCGTGCCACCAGGCCCCACGCCAGGATACGCGCCAGCATACGCATCCTCTCTCGCCCCGGTCCATCGCCGTGCTAGGCTGGGGCGCAAGGGTCCTCGCCCGGCCCGGAGCCGCCGGCCTCATCGTCACCGGCACCCTCCGGCTGGCGCGAAGATCGCCCCGCCCCCGGCCGACGCGAACGGCGCCCGGCCTGGCGTCTGGCGACGGGATGCGCCATCGAGGGAGAAGCGCCCATGGCCAAATCGAGCCGGCCCCGCCGGTCCCAGGCTCAGCACCCAGATGGGCAAGGCTCCACGCGGCCGCGGCCCAAGCGGTCCGCAGCCCCCAAGCCCGCGAAGCGCCGAGCGGAGGCGGCGGCCAGCAAGCGCGCGCAGAGCTCGAGCCGGGCCGCCGGCCGGCGTCGGGCCGCCGAGCGGGCCGAGAAGGCGACGCTGCTCCATCTCGAGGAGATCGTCGCCGAGCGCATCGTCGGCAAGGGCGAGGAGGTCGCCCGGGTGGCCAACACGATTCGCATCCGGAAGGCCCAATTGGACTTCCGTCCCAATCGCCCCGACGGCGCCTTCCTCCTCGTCGGGCCCGCCGGCGTCGGCAAGACCGAGTTCGCCCTCGCCTTCGGCGCCGCCCTGCTGGGCAGCGAGGAGAAGCTCCTGCTTCTCGACATGGCCGACTACAGCGAGGAGGAGGAGCTGGCCGGGCTGCAGGTCAACCTGCTCGCCGGCACGCCCGAACTGCTCGTCGCCGGGGACCTGACGACGCCCGTGCGCCGCAACCCCCGCGCGGTGATCCTCCTGCGCGGGCTCGAGCACGCCCACCGCAACTTCTACCGCACGCTGCTGCACATCCTCGACCGCGGGCAGCTCGAGGACGCCCAGGGGCCGGTGCCCTTCGATCAGACCGTCATCTTCGCCACGACGCGGCTGCACCCCGACGAGACCGAGATGGTCGAGCCGATCGGCTTCCACCGCGACAGCCTCTCGAGCCACGAGCGCGCGCGCCGCGTGCTCGAGGAGCAGTTCACGCCGGAGCTCGTCGCCGCCTTCAACGAGGTGCTCCACTTCCAGCACCCGACGCCCGAGGACGTGCGCCTGATCGCCCGCAGCAAGGTCCGCCGCGTCCTCGAGCGGCTCGCCCGCCAGCGCCGCCAGGTCGAGGTCGCCGAGCCCGTCTACGACGCCCTCCTCGGCGCCGCGGAGGTCAGCCGCGCCGGCGCCCGATACCTCAACCGCGCCCTCGAGGAGCAGCTCTTCACGCCGCTGGCCAGATTCATGCTCGAGCACGGCGGCGTCCGCCGCATCCAGGTCGGCATCGAGGCGGGGCGCCTGACGATCCGGCAGCGCTCCCGCTGACCGGCGGCCGGCGGCGAGCCGGAAGCGCCGAAGCGGGCGTTAGCGGCGGGGAAGGGTCCCCCGCGGGAAGCGAAACCGACGCGGTCCCCGCAGCCGGCGCGCGCAGGGGAGGGCCCGCGCGCCCGCGGGACGCGCGGGACGCGTTCAGCCCGCCTCGCCGGCCCAGGTCTCGGCCAGCGCGGCGATCGCCCGGGCCAGTCGCGGCCCGGCCAGCGCCGCCGCGGCGACGACCTCCTCGTGCGCCAGCGCCCCCCCGGAGAGGCCCGTGCCGAGGTTGGTGACGAGCGAGAGGGCGGCGACCTCGAGGCCGAGGATCGCCGCTTCCTCGGCCTCGATCACCGTCGACATGCAGGCCACCGTCGCCCCCGCCCGGCGCAGCATCTCGACCTCCGCGGCCGTCTCGTAGCTCGGCCCGAGGAAACCGCCGAGGATGCCGCGCACCGCCCGCAGGCCTTCGCGGGAGAGTGCCGCGAAGGCCTGCTCCGCCCGCCGGGCATGGTAGGGGCTCCCGCGCAGCCTCAACGGCGACTCGGCTCCGCGTGCCGGTCCGGCGCCCAGGAAGAGGCGCAGGTGATCGTCGATGACGGCGACCGTTCCCGGCACGACGCGCGGATCGAGGGAACCCGCGGCGTTCGTGAACAGCATCCAGCGCGCCCCGAGCGCGGCCGCCAGCCGCACGCCGAAGGTCACCTCGCCCCGCGCGAAACCCTCGTAGAAGTGGACGCGCCCCTGGAGCACCAGCCCCGCCGCGCTTCCCCAGGGAACGACGGCGACGCGGCCCGCGTGGCCGGCGACGCCGCTGCGCGGATAGCCCGGGAGCTCCTTCCCGGAAGCGACGAGCAGCGGCGCCCAGGCCTCGAGGAGCGGTCCCAGGCCCGAGCCGAGTACGATGGCGCCGGCCAGGCGCCGCGCGCCGAGCGCGGCGCGCAAGGGCTCGAGCGCCGCCGGCGGCACCGCCGCGCCCGCCGGCGACCGATCGGCCCGCTCCCGCGCCGCCTCCCCCTCGCCGCTCCATGCCGCCACGCTAGCTCTCCCCCTCCGGGTCGTAGGGCCTGCCCGAGGCCGCCGGGGCCACCGCCCGGCCCACCCAGAGTACCAGCACGAGAATGGTCAACAGAAACGGGATCATCTGCATGAGCTGCGTCGGCGCGCCGCTGCCCTGCAGGCGCATCTGGACCGTCTCGGCCGCCCCGAAGAGCAGGCAGGCCGCCGCCGCGCCGAGCGGATGCCACTTGCCGACGATCATCGCCGCCAGCGCGATGTAGCCCCGCCCGCCCGACATCTGGTCGGTGAACGAGTGCTGCTCGAAGGCGAGCCAGGCCCCCCCGAGCCCGCCGAGCAGGCCGCTGGCGAGCACGCCCAGCCAGCGCAGGCGGGCCACCGAGAAGCCCGCCGAGTGCGCCGCCTCGGGGTGCTCGCCCGCCGCGCGCAGCGCCAGCCCGAGGCCGGTGCGGAAGAGCAGCCAGGAGGCGGCGGCGACCAGGGCGACCGCCAGCAGGAAGAGGGGATCGTAGAGGACCGCCCCGAGCGCGCTCTCGCCTCCGGGAAGCCGCGCGGCGAGACCCGCATCGGGCGACGGGATGCGCGGCGAGTTGCTGGCGCTGGCGAAGAGCAGGCGCAGCCCTCCCCGCGTCAACCCGAACGCGGCGATGTTGATCGCCAGGCCGGAGACGATCTGGTCCGCCTTGCAGGTCACGGTGACGAACGCGTGCACGCTGGCCGTGGCCACGCCGCCGGCGGCGGCGGCGAGGATGCCGACGCAGGGCGATCCGCTGTAGTGCGTGCCGACGACGGCGAAGAAGGCGCCGTGCAGCAGGATCCCCTCCAGCGCGATGTTGACCACCCCGCCGCGCTCGGAGCAGACGCCGCCGGTAGCCGCCAGCCCGTAGGGCACGCTGATGCGCAGCGTCTGCGCCAGCAGCGAGAGGATCCCGCTCACGCCGCGCCCTCCTCCGCCGCCGCGCCGGCGGGAGCGGCCCACGAGCGCGACGCGCGGCGCCGCGCCTGCTCGGCGACGATGAAGGCGAGCAGGATGAGACCGGTGAGGATGTCCACGAGCTCCCGCGGCACGAGCGTGTTGACCACGAAGCCCGCCTGCGAGAGGAAGCCGAAGAAGAGCGCCGCGGGCAGCACGGCCAGCGGCGCGTTGCGCGCGAGCAGCGCCACGGCGATGCCCAGGAAGCCGATCCCGCCGCTGAAGCCGTCCTCGTAGTAGTGCTTGTAGCCGAGCACGAAGTTGGCTCCGACCAACCCGGCCGCTCCGCCGGCGAGGACGAAGGCGAGCACGATCCGGCGCCCCGGCCGCAGCCCGAGCAGCTCGGCCTGCCGGCGCCCGCGCCCCACGGCGCGCAGCGCCAGCCCGGCGGGCGTGTGGAAGAGGAAGAGGTGGGCGAGCAGGGCGGCGGCGACCGCCAGCAGCAGGCTCGCGTTCACCGCCGATCCGCGCAGGGCCGGCCAGAGGCCCTCGAGACGAGGCAGCCAGGCCCCCGCTCCGACCTCCGCGGTCCGCACCGTCTCCGGCATCCCGAAACGGCGGGCGATGAGCAGATTCGCCAGCGCCAGGGCGATGAAGTTGAGCATGATCGTCTGGATCACCTCGTGCGTGCCCCAGCGCGCCTTGAGCCAGCCGGGGATCCAGCCCCACAGCGCGCCGCCGGCGAAGGCTGCGGCCAGCGCCAGCGGGAGCAGGAGCGCGCCCGACAGCCCCGCGCCGGCGATCCCCACCAGCGCGCAGACCAGCGAGCCGATCACCGCCTGCCCCTCGGCGCCGATGTTGAAGAGGCCCGCCGAGAAGGCGATCGCCACCGACAGGCCGGTGAAGGCGAGGAAGGTTGCCTTGTAGAGCACCTGGCCCCAACCGTAGGGCGAGAGCACGATGCCCTGGACGACCCTCTCGGCGATCGCCGCCGGCGCCACGCCCAGGGCCAGGGCGGCGAGCGCGCCCGCCAGCAGCGCCACGGCGACGGCCGCCAGCGCCGGGAGTGCGGGCAGGAGGCGCAGCAGTCCGGCCGGCGGCCTCCTCACGGCTCGGTCTCCCCGCGCCGCCCCGCGCTCCACTTCACGACTCTTCCCCTGCGGGCGACGGCGCGTCTCCCCCTGCCGCGCGTCCTGCCTCGCGCTCCGCCGAGCCCACTCCGACCATCTCGCGCCCGAGCGTCTCCAGGTCGCACTCCGCCCGCGGCCGCGCCGGCCCCAGCCGGCCGCGGTAGAGCACGGCCACCCGGTCGGCCAGCGCCAGGATCTCGTCCAGGTCCGCGGAGATGAGCAGCACGCTGCCCCCCGCGGCGCGGTACTCGCGCAGCAGCCCGTGGAGGAAGGCGGTGCTGGCCAGATCGATGCCTCGCGTCGGCTGCGCGGCGACGAGCAGCGGCCCGGGGCGGTCGAGCGCCCGGGCGCAGAGGAGCTTCTGCTGGTTGCCGCCGCTGAGCGCCTCCACCGGGAGATCGGGGTCGGCCGGGAGGACCCGGAAGCGCTCGAGGAGCGGCCTGGCCCAGGCGCGCGCGCGGCGATGCCCGATCCAGCGCCCGCCGCGGTCGGCGGGCCGCGAGAGCCGGGCGACGAGCAGGTTCTCCCAGAGCGTGAAGCCGGGGATGAGGCCCTCTCCGACCCGGTCCTCCGGAACGAGCGCCGGCCGCAGCCTCGCCGCCATGCGCCGCCGGGGACCGACCCGCTCGCCGCCGATGCGGATCTCCCCCCCCTCCAGCGCCGCCGCGCCGGAGACGACCTCGGCCAGTTCCCGCTGCCCGTTGCCCTGCACTCCGGCGATGCCGAGGATCTCTCCGCGCCGCAGCGAGAAGTCGATCCCCTCCAGGCGCGCCCCGGCGCCGCTCCCCCGCGCCCGCAGCCCGCGCGCGCCGAGAACCTCCTCCCGCGCCGTCGACGGACCTTGCGCCGCGGCCGGGAGCCCCCGCGCCTCCGCCGGCGCAGCCCCCGACCCTGCCCCTGCGCCCATGATCCAGGCGACCAGCCGGCGCTCGTCGAAGTCGTCACGGGCGGCCTCTCCGGCGACGCGCCCGCGACGCAGCACGGTCACCCGGTCGGCCGTCTCCAGCACCTCGGCCAGCTTGTGGGTGATGAGGACGACGCCGCGGCCCTCGGCGCGGAAGCGGCGCAGCGTGCGGAAGAAGGCGGCCACCTCGGGGGGGGCCAGCACGGCCGTCGGCTCGTCGCAGATGAGCAGGCGCGCCCCCTGGAAGAGCAGGCGGGCAATCTCGACCCTCTGGCGCTCGCCGACGCCGAGATCGGCCACGCGCGCCTGCACGTCGAGCTCGAGCCCGTAGGTCGCGCACAGCTCGCGCAGCCGCGCGGCGAGCGGCGCGCGCGGCAGCGGCCGCAGTCCGCGCAGCCCCGGGTAGCCGAGGGCCACGTTCTCCAGCACGGTCATCGGCGGCACGAGCATGAAGTGCTGGTGGATCATCCCGATCCCGAGGCGCAGCGCGTCGGCGGGCGAGGCGATCGCCTCCTCCCGGCCATCGACGAGGACCCGGCCCGCGTCGGGGCGCAGGAGCCCGTAGAGGACGCGCATCAGCGTCGACTTGCCGGCCCCGTTCTCGCCCACCAGGGCGTGGATCTCGCCGGGGCGCAGGGTGAGGTCGATCCGCTCGTTGGCCCGCGTGCGGCCGAAACGGCGCGTGATCCCCTCCAGGCGGACGAGCGGCGCGCGCGGGCTCTCCATGGCGGGCCCTATTCCAGCGGGATGCGGATCTCGCCGGCGGCGATCGCCCGGGCGAAATCGGCCAGGCGCGCCTCCCGCTCGGGCGTCAGCCACTCGGAGTTTTCCGCGCCGCGCGCGTAGTCGACGCCCCCCTCGGCGAGACCGAGAATGCGCACGCCCCCGGCGAAGTCCCCCTTCAGGGCGCGCCGGATCTCCTCGAAGACGACCCGGTCGACGCACTTGACCATGCTCGTCAGGACGTGCCCGGGGGCTTCCGCCGACTGGTCGGCGTCGACGCCGATCACCAGCCGCCCCTTCTGCCGCGCCGCCTCGAAGACGCCCAGCCCGGTCGAGCCGGAGGCGTGGAAGATGATGTCGGCCCCCTGCTCGTACTGCGCCAGCGCCAGCTCCTTGCCCTTCGCCGGGTTCTTGAAGGCCTCGGCGGTCACGCCCGCGTAGTGGACCAGCACGCGCGTCCGCGGCTCCACCGCCGCCGCCCCCGCCCGGTACCCCGCCTCGAACTTGTGGATGAGCGGGATGTCCATGCCGCCGACGAAACCGATCGTTCCCGTGCCGGTGACCATCGCCGCCAGCGCGCCGACGAGGAACGATCCCTCCTCCTCGCGGAACTTCAGCCCCACCAGGTTGGGCGGGACCTCCTGACCCTCGCTCCAGCTGTAGTCGACGCAGACGAACTGCTTCTCCGGGAAGTCGCCGGCGACGGCGCGGATGTCGTCGCTGAAGAGGAAGCCGACGCCGACGACCAGATCGGCGTCCCCCTGGGCGAAGAGCCGCAGCGCCGCCTCCCGGTCGCCGCTCTGCGTCGGCTCGAAGTACTCGGCGCTGATCCCCAGCTCCCGCTTCGCCTGCATGAGCCCGGCGTAGGCCAGATCGTTGAAGGACTTGTCGCCGATCCCGCCGACGTCGAAGACGAGGCCGACGTGGAAGTCCCCGCTCCGCTCTCCCCCGCCCTGCCCGCCGCAGCCGGCGAGCGCCGCCAGCGCCAGCCCAGCGGCGAGCCCGATCGCCCTCCCGCGCCCCGCGCCGATCATCGCTCCGCTCCCCCTGCCCCCGCTTCCGGGCGCTCCGTCGCCCCCCCCGTCCCGGCGCCGAAGAGGTCGCCCGAGGTCTCCTCGGGCGGCTCGAAGCAGCGCCGGCAGCGCGGCTCGTAGACCTCCCGCCCGCCGACCAGGATGCGCTCTCCGCCCCCGCCCACGCGCTGCGTGCGCGAGGCGGGATTCCCGCAGACGACGCAGACCGCCTGCACCTTGGTCACGTACTCGGCCACGGCCATCAGCTCCGGCACCGGCTCGAAGGGGCGGCCGCGGTAGTCGAGGTCGAGGCCGGCGGCGATCACCCGCTTGCCGAGCGCGGCGAGCTGCTGGCAGACTCCGACCAGGGAGCGGTCGAAGAACTGCACCTCGTCGATCCCCAGCACCTGCGCCTCGCCCGCGCCCTCGAGGATCTCGCGCGCGTGGCGCACCGGGATCGAGGGCAGCCAGGTGCGGTCGTGGGTGACCAGCCGGTCGCCGGCGTAGCGGTCGTCGACGATCGGCTTGAAGATCGCCACGCGCTGGCGGGCGATCTGCGCGCGGCGCAGCCGGCGGATCAGCTCCTCGGTCTTGCCGCTGAACATGCCGCCGCAGATGACCTCGATCCAGCCGGTCCCGCGCGGCGTGCCGAAGGTCATCACGCCCCCCCCTCCGCGCTCGAGGCGAGGATCGCCCGCACCTTGGTGACCAGCAGATCGATGGCCACCTCGTTGTGCCCCCCCTCGGGGATGATCACGTCGGCGAAGCGCTTGGAGGGCTCGACGAACTGCAGGTGCATCGGCCGCACCGTGTCCTGGTACTGCTCGATGACCGACTCGAGCGTGCGCCGGCGCTCGGTCACATCCCGCTGGATGCGGCGCAGGAGGCGGACGTCGGAGTCGGTGTCGATGTAGACCTTGATGTCCATCAGCGCCCGCAGCACCGGATCGTCCAGGATGAGGATGCCCTCGACGATGATGATCCGGCAGCCGGAGACCGGGATCGTCCGCGTCAGGCGCAGATGGCGCTTGAAGTCGTAGACCGGCATGCGGATGGCCCCGCCCTGGAGCAGCACGCGCAGCTGCTCGGCCAGTAGCTCGCGGTCTATCGCGTCGGGATGATCGAAGTTCTGCCGCTGGCGCTCCTCGAAGGGGAGCTGGGAGATGTCGCGGTAGTAGGAGTCCTGCTTGATGATCGCGATCCGGCGCGAACCGAGCTGCTCGGTGACCCGCTCGGCGACCATCGTCTTGCCCGAGGCGCTGCCGCCGGCGACGCCGATCAGCACCCGGCGCTGCTCCCCCGGCCTCTCCCGCCTGGTCATCGCCCCCCCCGGGCGCCGGCGGCGGCCCCCGCGGCGCCGGCGGCGGCGCGGATCTCGCTCTCGATCCGCGCGATCAGCTCCGCCGGGGGGGGGAAGGCGATCCCCTCGGTGTCCACCTCGACGATCGGGCAGCGCCCGCGGACCGAGGCGATCCACTCCGCGTAGGCCCGCTCGAGCTGGGCCAGATAGGCCTCGCCGATCTCCCCCTCGCAGGCGCGCCCGCGCAGCCGAATGCGCTCGAGGAGCGCGCCGGGCCGGGCGCGCAGGTGGAGGAGCAGCCCGGGGAAGGGCAGCAGCTCGACCATCTCGCGGAAGAGGGAGCGGAAGCTCTCGAACTCCCGCCGCTCCATCGCCCCCCGCTCGAAGAGCACGCGGGCGAAGATCTCCCCGTCCTCGTAGATCGTGCGGTCCTGGATGAAGGGCTCGCGGCGCTCGACGAAGCGCTTCTGCGCCTTGAAACGCTCGGCCAGCAGGTAGATCTGCAGGTGGAAGGCCCAGCGACGCATGTCGGCGTAGAAGGCTTCGAGGAAAGGGTTCTCGGCCACCGGCTCGTAGTAGACGTCCCAGCCCAGGCGCTCGCCGAGGAGGCGGGCGAAGGCCGACTTGCCCACCCCGATGTTGCCGCAGATGCCGACGAAGAAACCCGCCGGCCGCGTCTCCCGGACCATTCCACCTCCCCGGCGGCCGCGGCGGACCACACCGCGCCGGCCCGGCTAGATCGGGCCTCCGTACGGCCCGCTCGGGTCGTCCGGCTCCAGGACCGCCACGTAAGGCAGCTCGCGGAAGTGCTCGGCGTGGTCGAGGCCGTAGCCGATGACGAACAGGTCCTCGATCTCGAAGCCCACGTAGTCGACGAACACCTGCCGCTCCCGCGGCACCCGCTTGTCGAGCAGCGTCACGATCGACAGGCTGCGCGGGTTGCGGGAGAGGAGGTTCTTGCGCAGATAGGAGAGCGACAGGCCGCTGTCGATGATATCCTCCACGACCAGGACGTCGCGGCCGCTGATGTCGCCGTCGAGGTCCTTGAGCAGCCGCACGGTCCCGGAACTGGTGACGCCCGAGGCGTAGCTGGAGATGGAGATGAAGTCGATCTCGGGGTCCAGGTCGAGCCGGCGCATGAGATCGGCCAGGAACATCGTCGACCCCTTGAGGATGCCGATGAGCACCGGGTTCTTGCCCAGAAAGTCCCTGGAGATCTCCCGCGCCAGCTCGCGGGTCCGCCGCTCGATCTGCTCCCGGTCGAGGAGAACGCGCATTCCGCCTCCGCCGCGACGCTCACCCGGAATCCAAAGGACGACAACGAGATGATGAGGATTAGCGAGTCCGGCCGCCGGAAGTCAAGACCAAAGCCGGCCGCCTCGTGTCCCGTCTCCGGGAGGTGTTCTTGAACCCCTGCGCATGGCCCGAGCGCTGGCGCATCGAAGGCGCGCTCATCCTCGCCGCCGCCGGCGGGGAGCCGTTTCGCGGCGCGATCGAGATCGCCGGCGGGCGCATCGTCGCCCTCGGCCCGGCGCTGCCCCCCGCGGGCGAGGGCGTCGCCCGTTTCTCCCGCCCCGGCGCGCTCGTCCTGCCCGGCTTCGTCCAGGGGCACGTGCACCTCTGCCAGACGCTGCTGCGGGGGCTGGCCGAGGATCTCCCGCTCGAGCGCTGGCTGCGCGAGCGCATCTGGCCTCTCGAGGCGGCCCACGATCCCGAATCGCTGCGCGCCTCGGCGCGCCTGGGCCTGGCCGAGGCGCTGCTCCAGGGGGCGACGACGCTGCTCGACATGGGCACGGTCCGCCACACCGAGGTGATCGCCGCCGAGGCGGTCGCCTCGGGCGCCCGCGTCCGGATCGGCAAGGCGCTCATGGATGCCGGCGACGGCGTGCCCGCGGCGCTGCTCGAGGAGCCGGGGCGGGCGCTGCGCGAGGCGCTCGACCTCGACCGCCGCTGGTCGGGCGCGGCCGAGGGGCGCATCGGCGTCCTCCTCGCCCCGCGCTTCACCCTCTCGGTCTCCGCCGGCCTCTGGAGGGAGATCGCCGCCGCCGCCCGCGAGCGGCGGCTCGCCGTCCACACCCACGCCTCCGAGACGACCGCCGAGAACGAGGCCTGCCGCCGCCTCCATGGCGGCCGGCCGATCGAGATGCTCGAGCGCTGGGGGGTCCTCGCCGGCCCGACGATCCTCGTCCATGCGGTCCATCTCACGGCCGAGGAGATCGAACTGCTCGCCCGCCGCCCCGCCGCCGTCGTCCACTGCCCAGGCAGCAACGCCAAGCTCGGCTCGGGCATAGCCGACCTGGCGGCGATGGACCGGGCGGGAATCCCGCTCGCTCTCGGCTCCGACGGGGCGGCCTGCAACGACGCCCTCAGCGTGCCGGCGGAGATGCGCCTGGCCGCCCAGCTGCAGTCGCTGCGCCAGGGCCCAGGCCTGCTCGGCGCCCGCAGGATCCTCGCCATGGCCACCGGCGGCGGCGCCCGCGCCCTCGGCCTGGAAGGGGAGATCGGCGCCCTCGCCCCGGGGAAGCGCGCCGATCTGATCGTCTACGACGAGGTCGAGCTGGCCTGGGAAGAGGAGGCCGACATCGCCTCCCGGCTCGTGTATGCTTCGGCGGGCCTGCGGCCCCGGGAGGTCTATGTCGACGGGCGGCCGCTCGTCCTGGAGGGGCGCCTGGTGCGCGCCGACCTGGCGGCGATCCGCGCCGCGGCGGCCCGGGCGCGGGCCCGACTCCTGGCGCGGGCAGGCTGGAGGTGAGCATGCGCATCGCCCGCGAGCTGATCCGGCGGCTGCCCAAGGCCGAGCTCCACGTCCATCTCGACGGCTCGCTGCGCCCCGAGACGCTGCTCGAGCTGGCCGCCGGCGAGGGCCTGCGGCTCCCCTTCGGCACGCCCGAGGAGGCGCGCGCCTACATGCGCGCCCACGCGGCTCCCGACCTCGCCCGCTACCTCGAGACCTTCGAGCTGACGCTGCAGGTGCTCCAGACGCGGGAGGAGCTGTCCCGCGCCGCCTTTGAGCTGGCCGAGGACGCCGCGCGGGAGAACGTCTGGTATCTGGAGGTGCGCTTCTCGCCGATCCTCCACGGCCGCCGCGGGCTCTCCTGGGGCGACGCGGTGGAGGCGGTCACCGCCGGACTGCGCGCGGCGGAGGAGCGCTTCGTCATCCGCACCGGCACGATCCTCTGCGGCATCCGCTCGATCAGCCCCGAGCACAGCCTCGAGCTGGCCCGCCTCGCCATCTCCCTCAAGGGCCGGGGCGTGGCCGGCTTCGATCTCGCCGGCGCCGAGAAGGGCAACCCGGCCAAGGACCACCGCGCCGCCTTCTACGAGATCCGCAACCACAACGTGAGCAGCACCGTCCACGCCGGCGAGGACTTCGGTCCCCCCTCGATCCACCAGGCGCTGCACTACTGCGGCGCGCACCGCATCGGCCACGGCACGCGCCTGTGCGAGGACGGCGCGCTGATGGCCTACGTCAACGACCACCGCATCCCGCTGGAGATGTGCCTGACGAGCAACGTCCAGACCGGCGCGGCGACGCTGCTCGGGCACCCCTTCCGGCTCTACTTCGACTCGGGGCTGCGGGTGACGCTGAACACCGACAATCGGCTTGTCTCCGACACGACGCTCACCGACGAGTATGATCTCGCCTGCCGCACCTTCCTGCTCGACGTCTACGACCTGCGCCGCCTGCTCATCCACGGCTTCAAGAGCGCCTTCCTGCCCTACGAGGACAAGGCCCATCTGCTGCGCGGCGCCGTCGAGGCGATGGACCGTCTCTTCGAGGAGCACTTCCCCGGCGGCTACCAGCGACTGCGCTCGTTCCTCTGATCGCCGGCGATCGCCGGGCGCCGGGGACGGGACTGGCCGTCCCGGGGCGACGCGCCGCCGCCCCCCGCCCCCTCTCGAGGGCGCGCTACGGGCGTTCGCTGAGGCCTCCCCACTCGTCGTAGAGGCGCCGCAGCGGCTCCTCCAGCTCCTTCAGCTCGCGCATGTAGAAGGCCGACTTGCCCGGATCCGAGAGGAGCTGCGGATTGCCAAGGGCCGTCGCGAAGCGCTGCCGGCGCGCCTCGAGGTCGGCGATCTCGCGCTCGACTTCCCCCAGCCTGCCGGCGGGCTGGCCGCGCCCCCGCCGCCCGCGGGCGCCATCCCCCTGCGTGCCGCCTCCGGGCGCCGAGGCCGCGGCGGGCGCCTCCGCGGAGCCGGCCGGCGGGGCGGGCCTCCGTCCGCTCCCCGCCTCCGGCGGCCCCGCCGCGGGCGGCGCCTCACCCGCCTGCTCCCGCGCGCGGCGCCAGAGGTAGCTCTCGTAACCGCCGGGATACTCGCGCAGGCGGCCGCCTCCGACCTCGATGACGCGGTCGGCGAGCGCCTCCAGGAAGTGGCGGTCGTGGGAGACGAAGACGATCGTCCCCGCGTAGCCGCGCAGCGAATCGAGCAGCGCGTCCTTGGAGACGATGTCCAGGTGGTTCGTCGGCTCGTCGAGCAGCAGCAGATTCGACGGCCGCACCAACAGGCAGGCGATCGCCAGGCGGTTGAGCTCGCCGCCGCTCAGCGCCCCGACCCGCTTCTCCACGCTGTCGCCCGGGAAGAGGAAGGCCCCCAGCAGGCCCCGCACGTGGGGCACGAAGTCGTTGGGCGCCAGCCCGAGCACCGTCTCGTGCACGGTCGCGCGAGGGTTGAAGCGGCGCCCCTCGTCCTGGGCGAAGTAGGCCTTCTCGACCCGGTAGCCGACGGTCAGCTCTCCCGAGTCGGCCGCCTCGCGTCCGGCGAGCAGGCGCATCAACGTCGACTTGCCCGCCCCGTTCGGCCCGACCAGGGCGACGCGCGCCCCGCGCTCGATGCGCGCCGAGACGCCGTCCAGGACGCGCACCGGCCCGTAGCTCTTGCTGGCCCCGGCGAGCTCGAGCACGATGCGCCCGGAGTGGGGACAGGGGGGATAGCGCATGCGCAGCGGCCGGGGCGGGGGCTCGGGGGGATCGAGCCGCTCCATCTTCTCCAGCGCCAGCATGCGGCTGTGCGTGCGCCCCGCCATGCGCTTGTTGGCCCGATTGCGGTCGATGAAGCGCTGGAGCCGCTTGATCTCCTCCTCCTGCTCATCGTAGGCCTTGAGTCGCAGCGCGTAG
>VGIY01000005.1 GCA_016867695.1 Candidatus Eiseniibacteriota bacterium
ATGGGCAAGCCAGGAGCGTGTCGGTTCAGGGGGCGACGAGGGGGCCGGGAGCGGGAAGGGGTCAACTCGCCGCCGAAGGGGTCAACTCAGCGCCGGCGAAGGGGTCAACTCGCCGCCGGCGGAGGGGTTGCCCTAGGTGACCCGGAGATGTCGGTCCACAATCTAGGCGGCGGGCAGGGCGGCGATCATCGCCAGGTTCTCGCGGAGGAAGGGCAGCATCGTCTCCAGGGCGTCGACGACGAGCGGATCGAGCTGCGCGCCGCGCACGCGGGCGATCTCGGCGAAGGCCTCGTCCTCGCTGCGCGGCGGACGATAGGGACGCATCGAGGTGAGCGCGTCGAAGGTGTCGGCGACGGCGATGATGCGCGCGGCGCGCGGGATGCCCTCGCCGGCGAGCCCGAGCGGGTAGCCGCCGCCGCCGTAGCGCTCGTGGTGCAGGAGCACGCTCTGCGAGGCCTCCTGGAGCGGCCGGATGTGGTGAAGCACCTGGTAGCCGCGCGGCGGGTGCGTCTTGATGATCTCGTACTCCTCGCGGGTGAGCGGACCCTCCTTGTGCAGGATGGCTTCGGGCATGCCGATCTTGCCGACGTCGTGCAGGATCGACGCCCACTGGAGCGCCTCCATCTCGGTACCGGGCAGCCCCAGTTCCTTGCCCAGCAGCATGGCCAGCAGGTGCACACGCGCGGAGTGGCCCGAGGTGTGCGGGTCCTTGGCCTCGATGGCGCTCACCAGCGCGCGCACCGTGGAGAGCAGGAAGGCGCTCTGCTCCCAGTCCGCCTCGCCGCCGCGCACCGCGACCAGGATCTGCTCGGAGAGCGCCTGGAGCAGCGCCGTGTCCTGCCGGGCGAAGGGCGGTTCGCCGACGCGCAGGAGGGCGAGGAAGCCCTCGGGCCGCCCGCCGCGCCGCAGCGTCGCCGCCAGCACGTGGACCGGCCCCGGCACCGGGGGAGCGCCCCGCAGAAGGGCCGCGAGCGGGCCGCGGAGGATCCCCTCGCCGGTCGCCCGCAAGCGGTCTCCGAGCCGGCCGGCCAGCTCGCGCGCCAGGCGCGGATCGATCCAGAGCCCCGCGCCGGCGGGGGCCGGCCCGTGGGCCGCCAGCAGCGGCAGGTCGGCGAGCGACAGCAGGGCGAGCTGCGCCAGCGTGGCGGCGCGCGCCTGCTCGACGATGAAGGCGAGCGTCTCGCGGCCCTCGGCCGGCAGCGCCAGGCGGCGGCGAACGCGGCGAAGGACCTGCTGCTGGGCGTGCTGGAAGAGCAGTTCCCCCGCCTGCGCCGCGTGGTCGCGCAGCAGGTCGAGGTGCTGCGAGAGCACGCGGGCGAGGTCGCCGAAGTAGGCCGCGGCCTCCGCCGGAGTCGTCGAGCCCGCGGGCGGGTCGGAACGGGTCCCGCGCCCCTCGCGATGCAGCGTGAGCACGGCGACGAGTCCGCAGCGCGTGCGCACGGGGAGGGCCAGTTGCTGCGCATCGAGAGCCGGGCCGCCCGCGCAGTCGTGGCGCATGGCCGCCCGGGCGGCCAGCTCCCGAAGCAGCGCCAGGGCGGCCGGGGCCGGACGATCGGGGAGCGAGTCGACGAGGACCAGTCCCGGGGACCAGATCTGCAGGCTGCCGCCGAGCAGCCGCGCCGAGCGCGCCAGCAGCCCGCCGAAGCGGGCGCGCAGCAGGTGCACCGAAGCCGGGTCGTGGGGATCGAGCACGGCAGCCCCTCGGTTCCTGAGCCCCGGCGGACGGCGCCGCCCGCAGGGGAGAAACATCGCCTCCCGGGAGTAGATCGGCGTGCCGGCCGGCCATCTGTGCAGGGATTCTCCCCGGCGCGCCGGCCGGGGCCCGGGCTTTGCAGTTGGCACCCCCGGGGGGCTCGACTATGCTCCCGGCGCGCTTGAGCGCGTGGAGGAGAGGACGCGATGTCGAATGCACTGCGGAGGCCGAACCGGCGGCCGGGTCGGCCGGCGATTCCGGGCGGGGAGCGCGCCTGCCGGCTGCGCCGGGCGGGCAGGGGGATGGCGTGGGCGGCGCTCCTTCTGTGGATGCCCTTCCTCGGGCCGCCCGGAGCGGCGATCGTCGAGCGGATCGTGGCCACGGTCGACGACGAGCCGATCCTGCTCAGCGACGTCGAGGCCAGGGTGGCGGTCGAGCTGCAGGGCCTGCAAGTGGCCGCGCCCGACTCGGCCCTCCTGCGCGAGCTCCGGCAGCAGGTGAGGGAGAGCCTGATCGAGCAGCTCGTGCTGGCGCGGGAGGCGGAGGAGCGGCAGTTGCGCGTGCCGCCCGAGGAGGTCGCCCACGCGGTCGAGGAGGCGATCCTGCGCAACCAGCAGATCCTCGGTTCTCCCGCCCGCTTCCGCGAGCAGCTCCAGCGCGAGGGCGTGACCGAAGAGGAGCTGCGCCAGCGCTTCGCCGCCGATGCCCAGCGGGAGATCCTCGCCGCCCGGCTGGTCCAGAGCGAGCTGCGCGAGCGCGTCGCGCTCGATCCCGAGGAGATCCGCCGCTACTACGACGAGCACCTCGCCGAACTCCCGGAGCGCGAGGAGGCCTTCCTGCTGCAGCGCATCGTCTGGCTCGTGACCCCCGACTCGACGCACCTGGCGCGCACGGAGGCGCTCGCCGCGGACGTCGCCGCGCAGGTGCGCGCCGGCACGCTCACCTTCCCGGACGCGGCGCGGCGTTACTCGGACGATCCCAACGGCCGGGAGGGGGGAGACCTGCACCGCCTGCAGCGGGGCGACCTGGCCGGCCGCCTGGGCCAGGACTTCGAGACGGCGGCCTTCGCCCTCTCACCGCTGACGGTCGGCGGGCCGCTGCTCTCGCCGCTCGGGTTCCACCTGCTCTGGGTCCACGACAGGGACCCGCAGGGCCAGTGGATCCACCTGAGCCATGTCCTCTTCCGCGTCCCGGTGCTGCGGGCCGACGTGGAGCGCGCGCGCTCGCAGGCCGAGGCCGTGCTGGCGCGCGCCCGCGCCGGCGAGCCCTTCGACGAGCTGGCCCGGCGTCACTCCTCGGCGCCCGAGGGCCCGCAGGGAGGCTTCCTCCAGGCGGTGCCCCTGGGCGCCATGGAGCCGCCCCTGCAGCAGGCGGTGCTGACGCTCGATCCGGGGGGCACGAGCGGCGTGATCGAGCTGGAGGGCGCGTTCCTGATCCTGCGGCTCATCGAGCGGGAGCCGGCGCGGCCCTTCCGGTTCGAGGAGATCGAGGAGGAGCTCGTCGGCTGGGTGCGCGCGCGCAAGATGGAGACCCTCTACGAGGAGTGGATCGTCGACCTCCTCGAGCGCCACCACATCGAACGACGGGCTTGGGAGTGAGGATCGACCAGTTGCTGCACCGGCTCTGCCTGGCGCGCAGCCGCTCCCTGGCCGCCCGCGCCTGCCGGGAGCGGCGGATCCTGGTCAACGGGGCGGCGGTGCGCGCCTCGCGAGACGTGCGCGAGGGCGATCGCATCGCCTTCCTGGACCCCGTTCGCGGCGGGCGCCGCGAGCTGGAGCTGTTGGTGTCCCCCGAGCGGCAGGTCAGCCGCCGCGAGGCGGCCGGCTGCTACCGCTGGCTCGCGGGATGCGGCGCCCCGGCCGGCGAGGAGCAGGGGGACGACGCGGGCCCATGATCGCCTTCGAGCACGTGCACAAGAGCTACGCGGTCCGGCGCGGCGACTGGGTGCTGGAGGACCTGCACCTGACGGTGGAGCCGGGCGAGCTCGTCTTCATCCTCGGTCACAGCGGGGCGGGCAAGAGCACGCTGCTCAAGCTGATCACCCTCGAGGAGCGGCCGACCCGCGGCACGGTCGAGGTGGCGGGCTTCCGCAGCGATCGTATCCGCCGCGGCGAGGTCCCTCAGCTGAGGCGCCGCTGCGGCGTCGTCTTCCAGGACTTCCGCCTGATCAGGGACAAGACGATTTCCGAGAATGTCGCCTACTGCCTGCGCATGACCGGGACGCTGGAGAAGGGCGTCGTCCGCCGCGCCGTAGCGCGCGTGCTGCACAGCGTCGGCCTCTATGGACTGCGCGATCGCTTCCCCCACGAGCTGAGCGGCGGGGAGCAGCAGCGCGCGGCGATCGGGCGCGCCCTGATCCATCAGCCGCCGATCCTGCTGGCCGACGAGCCGACGGGCAACCTGGACACGCGCACCGGCGACGAGGTGATGGAGGTCCTGCTGCGACTGCACCGGGCGGGGACGACGATCCTCGTCGCCACCCATGACGAGCAGCGCGCCCAGCGGCTGGCCACGCGCCGCCTGACGCTGGAGCAGGGGAGGGTCGTGGAGGACCTCTTCCTGCGTCCCCACGGCACGGAGATCTATTGAGAGCGCTCGCCTTCTTCGTCCAGGAGGGCTGGTCCTCGCTGCGCCGCAACCTGGCGGCGAGCCTGGCCGCCGTCACGGCGCTCGCGGCCGTGCTGTTCGTGCTTCTGCTGCTGTTGCTCATCAGCCACAACATCCTCTTTCTGGCGGCGCGCCTCGAGGCGCGCAAGGGGCTCTCGGTCTTCCTCGATCCGGGTCTGCCGCCGGAGCGGGTCGAGGAACTGCGCCGGCACTTCACCGGCTTCCGGGAGGTGGCCAGCCTGCGCTTCGTCAGCCGCGCCGCGGCGCTGGCCGACGTGGAAGCGGATCTGGGCACCTCGCGGATCGAGGAGATCCTGGGCGGCAATCCTCTTCCCGACACCTTCCTGATCGAGCCGGCGCCGGGGTCGGCCGACGCCGCCGCGCTCGAGCGGCTGGCCGGCGAGATCGGCGCCTACGACGGGGTGGAGGATGTCGTCTACGGCCGGCGCTGGGTCGAGGCGCTGGATCAGGGGCTGCGCGTCGTCTCGCAGGCCAACGGGCTGACCGCTGGGCTGGCCATCCTGGCGATCATCCTCGTGCTCGGCAACACGCTGCGCCTGCTCGTGCTGATGCGCGAGGAGCAGCTCGGCGTGATGAAGGTCATCGGCGCGACCGACGCCTTCCTGCGGGCCCCCTTCATCACGGCGGGCGCCCTCCTCTGCATGCTCGCCGCCGGCGCCGCACTGATCTGCCTCTATGCCGGCTTCCTCGCCACGCGCGACTGGCTCGCCGGCGTCCGCTTCCTGCCGGTGCACTGGCTGGCCTTCTTCTTCCTGGGCGTCGGCTTCGTCGGCCTGGCCGGCAGCTGGCTCACCGTACAGGCGACGCTTCATCATCTCGCCCGGCGCGGGGACTCGGGCCGTGCCTAGCGCGCCGCGGCACCCGGCGCGCGGGGCGGTCGCCGCGGTCCTCGCCGGGCTGCTCCTCGCCGTCGCCCTCGGCCTGCAGGCGCGCGGGGATCCTCCCCCGGGCGGGGCGCTGGGGCAGCGCCAGGAGGAACTCCGCTCGCTCAAGGAGCAGATCGAGGAGACGCGCCGGCAGACCGAGAAGCTGCGCGGGGAGGGCCGGGACGTCGAGCAGCTGCTCCGGGAGCTGGAGCGGCAGCGCGGGCTGACCGAGCGCTACCTGGGCAAGCTGGCCGCCCAGGAGGCCGAGATCGAGCAGGAGATCGCCAGGCGCCAGGAGGACCTCTCCGCCCGCGAGGAGGCGCAGCTGACCACGCGCGACAAGCTGGGCCGGACCCTCGGGCACTACTACCGCGAGCGCCAGGTCAGCGCCGCGGAGCTGCTGCTCTCGGCGCGCACCTTCGGCGAGGTCTTCGCCCGCGCCCAGTACTGGGTGCGGGCGATCCGCCTGGTGCGCCTGCAGCTCGCCGAGGCCGACCGGCAGCGGCGGGAGCTGGCCGAAGTGATCGCCGGTATCGATCATCGCCGCCGCGAGGTCCAGTCGCTCAAGGAGGAGCGCCAGGACCAGCTGGCCCGGCTGTCGCGCGAGGAGCTGGAGCGGCGTGCCCGCCGCGCCGAGCTCGACCGGCGCATCGCCCTCTTCGAGGACCAGGCGCGCAAGCTGACCGCCTCGCAGCGGGAGATCGAGCGGCTCATCGCCGAGGCGCAGCGCGCGGCCGCCGCCGGAGAGGGGCTCGCCGCACAGCGCGGGAGGTTGCCCTGGCCGGTCGCCGGGCGCATCGTGACGCGGTTCGGGACGCAGATCCATCCCCGCTACGGGACGCAGGTCGAGCAGAAGGGGATCGAGATCGCCGCCGACCTGGGGGCGCCGATCCGCTCCGTCGCCGCCGGGCGAGTCGTCTTCGAGGGTTGGCTGGAAGGATACGGGGAGACCGTGATCCTCGACCATGGAGAGGGCTACTTCACGCTGTACGCCCACGCGGCGGAGATCCTGGTTTCGCGGGGCGCCCGGGTCGAGGCAGGTCAGATGATCGCGCGGGTCGGGAGCACCGACTCGCTCCAGGGCGCCTGCCTCCACTTCGAGATCCGCAAGGGGGCCCAGGCGCTCGACCCGGGCGCGTGGCTGCGCGGCGAGGGACCCGGATGAGCCTGATCGAGTCGATCCGGCACCAGGAGCAGGCCCTGGCCGCGCTGCGCCGGAGCTGGGAGGCGGGGCGCACCCCGCACGCCTACCTCTTCTGGGGACCTCCCGGCGTCGGCAAGACCCGCGCGGCGCTGGCGCTGGCGCAACGCCTTCTCTGTCAGTCCGATCCGGCGCCCTGCGGCGAGTGCCCCCCATGCCGGCGCGTGGCGCGCCTGACCCACCCCGACCTGCACCTGGTCCTGGCCGGGGCCCGGGCGGAGGAGGACCCCCGGCGGGATCTTGATGCCTACGCCCAGGAGCCCTACCATTGTCTGGACATCCCCCGGGGCGCCTCGATCGGCATCGAGCGCGTCCGCGGATTGAAGATGGAGGCCTCGAAGGCCAGGGTGGAGCGGGGCGGCCGGGTGATTGTCATCCGGGACGCCGAGCGATTGACCCCCGAGGCGGCTCAGGCCGCCCTGAAGTTGATCGAGGAGCCGCAGGCGGGGACCTTCCTCGTGCTCACCTGCGAATACCCGTCGCACCTGCTGCCGACGATCCTCTCCCGGTGCCAGCGGCTGCGCTTCCGAGCCCTGCCCGCCGATTTCCTGGCCGAGGTCGTCCGCGGCGAGTGCGGACTGCCGGAGGCGGAGGCGCGGGTCGTGGCCGGCCTCGCGCAGGGAAGCCTCAGCCGCGCGATCGAACTCGCCCGGGCCGGTGCCGGGGCGCTGCGCGACGAGGCGCTCGAGCTGTTCGAGCGACCCGTCGGCGACGCGTCCGAGGCGGTCGGGCGCGCGCAGCGCCTGGGAAGGCAATGGGATCCCGCGCGGGCGCGCCTGGCGGTCGACCTGGCCATGACCTGGTACGGGGATCTGCTGGCCGTGCGCCACGGGCTCGGACCGGAAGGCCTGGTCCACGCCGACCGGCTCGCGCAGCTGCGCGTCCGGGCGCAGGCGCTCGCCCTGCCGCAGATCCGGCGGCGCGTCGCCGCGCTGGAGGAGATGCTGGAGGCGATCGAGCAGAACGTGAATCCGGCGCTGGCCCTGGAGGCCGCGCTGCTGCGGATTCAGGGGCTCGACGAGCAACAGAAACAGGTCGATCCGCGCGCCGCGGCGCGTTCGAGGCGGGAATGAATCGAGTCCATAGGTCGGATCGGCCCGGAGGGAGGCGCGGAGGGCGGCGCTCCGGCTCCCGCGACCGGGCGGAAGGACGCCCAGCGCAGGCTCCGTCGCGCCGTCCGAGCGATGCCGGGGCGGCGCCCGGGACCGCGGCGCCCGAGGGACCTTTCGTCCACGTCGCCTTTCGCGGCGGCCGCCGCGAAGCCTGCCTCAATCCCGAGCACCTCGTACTTCGCTGCGGCGACCACGTGCTGGTCGAGGCGGAGCGCGGCTACGATCTCGGACGGGTGACCGTCTGCGAGGGGGGCGACCTGAGGCGCCGGCGCAAGCAGCCGGTGCAGGCGATCGTGCGCCTGGCCACGCCGGAAGAGATCGAGCGCCTGCGAGCCCTGGCCGCCGAGGATCGGACGGCCTTCGAGACCTGCCGCGAGCGCGCCGCCCACTTCAGCCTGGAGATGAAGATCATCGACGCCGAGACGCAGTTCGACCGCAATCGCATCACCTTCTACTTCACCGCCGATCGCCGGGTCGACTTCCGCGAGCTGGTGCGGGATCTGGCCGGCACCTTCCGCACGCGCATCGAGCTCCGCCAGGTGGGCGCGCGCGACGCGGCGCGCCGCTGCGACGGCGTCGGGCCCTGCGGACGATCCCTCTGCTGCACCGGGTTCTTGTTCGAATTCGATCCGGTGACGCTGAAGATGGCCAAGGAGCAGAACCTGCCGCTCAATCCCGCCAAGATCTCGGGCAGCTGCGGGCGGCTGATGTGCTGCCTCAACTACGAGGCGAGCTCCTATCAGGACGCCCGGCGGGCGGCGCCGGCGCCCGGCTCGCGCTGGATCCTGGACGGCCAGCTCCACACGGTGGGCCGGTTCGACGTCGGCCGCTACCGGGTCACGCTCGAGGACGCCCGGGGGGAACGCCGGCAGATCGGCCTGGACGCCTTCCTCGAAGAGGCGCAGCCCGCCCCGGCGGCCGAGGAGGAGGCTGCCCGGGTGCACGAGGAAGAGACCGCCCGTGCGGACGGGGAAGCTGCCCGCGCGGACGAAGAAGCCGAGCAGCCCTCCCCGGGCGAGCGGCGGGCATGATCGACACGCACGCACACCTGCACCTGCCAGACTTCGACGGCGACCGCGACAGGGTCATCGCCCGCGCCTTCGCCCTGGGGCTTGACGCCCTGATCGAGATCAACATCAGCGCCGGCGGATGGCCGGCGGTCAAGCGCCTGGCGGAGGCCGACGCGCGCATCCACGCGACGCTGGGCATCCATCCCCACGAGGCGGGGCCCGAGGCGTTGCGGGCGCTGGCCGGGTTGGAGGGGGAACTGGCCAGCGAGCGCGTCGTCGCCGTCGGCGAGACGGGTCTCGACGCCGCGCGGGGCCGGGCCCCGCGCGAGGAGCAGGTGGCCCTCTGCGCGGCGCACATCGGCCTGGCCCGCGAAGCGCGCCTGCCGCTCGTCCTGCACTGCCGCGAGGCCTTCCCCGAGCTGCTGCGGCTGCTGGACCTCGAGGGGCGCGGCGCCGTCCGCGGCGTCTTCCACTGCTTCTCGGGAGGCGCCGGGGAGGCCCGGGAGATCGCCGCGCGCGGCTTCCACATGGGCTTCGGGGGGGGCGTGACCTACGCGCCCGAGCGCTGGCGGCCGGTGCTCGCCGCCGTGCCCGCCGGCCGGCTGCTCCTGGAGACCGACGCGCCCTTCCTTCGTCCTGCCCCCGACCGGCGGGGGCGCAACGAGCCCGCCTTCCTCTTCCGCACCGCGGCCGCGATCGCGCGCCTCCTGGGCCTCTCCGAGGAAGAGACGGAGGCCCGCGCGGACGCCAACGCGGCCGACCTCTTCGGGCCGAGCGTCATCCGGCGCTCCCCTCCTGCGCCCGCCGACTCGCCGGACGGGGGGGCGGCCTCGCCATGAGCGGCGGGCCCGCCCGCCCGGCGGGGGAGGCGCAGCCCCTTCCGCGCGGCACCCGGGCCTGGCTGCGCGCGGCGGGCATCCGCCCGCGGCGAGCCTGGGGTCAGAACTTCCTGGTCAACGCGCGCGTCGCCGAGCGGATCATTGACGGCTGGGAGATCGCTCCGGGAACCGAGGTCGTCGAGATCGGCGCGGGGGCGGGGTCGCTCACACTGCCGCTGCTCGCCCGCGGGCTGCCGGTCGTCGCCGTCGAGCGGGACCCGGCGCTGTGCGACCTGCTGCGGGCGCGCGCTACCGTCGAGTGCCCGGGGGCGACGCTCGAGCTGCGCGAGGCCGACATCCTCGCTCTCGACCCGGCGAGCCTCGGTGGCGGGGCGGCCCGCGGAGCCCGGGTGCTCGTGGGGAACCTTCCCTACGCGCTGACGACGGCGATCCTCCTCTGGGCGGGGCGGCACAGGGAGGCGTTCCTCTGGTCCGCCTTCATGGTCCAGCGCGAGTACGGCGAGCGGCTGCTGGCCGAGCCGGGCGGCGCGGCCTACGGCTCGCTCAGCGTCTGGGCCCGCATCCGTTACGCGTTGAACAGGGAGATTCTCGTCAGGCCCGCCAGCTTCTGGCCGATCCCCAAGGTGGACTCGCTCGTCGTGCGCCTGACGCCGCTGCCCGCTCCTCCGGTGGAGGTCCCGACACTGGAGCTCCTGGAGCGCGTCGTGCGGGCCGCCTTCTCGGAGCGGCGCAAGATGCTGGCCCAGCCGCTGGCGCGGGCGCTGTCGCTGCCGCGCGAGCGGGTCGAGCGGGCCCTGAGGATCAGCGGCGTCGACCCGCGCAAGCGCGCCGAGGCCTGCGGGCTGGAGGACTTCGCCGCCCTGACCAGGGCGCTGGCCGACGACCTCGGCTGAAGCCGGGATCGTGCCGGGCGGGACGGGGCGGCTCGCCCGCGTTGCCGGGAGCGGCCGCCGAAACCGGACCGGCCGTCGAGCCCCGAGCGGCGGGCGTGTCGCCCGGCCGGGGCGCGTGCTACGATGCCGCGCGGCCCGCGAGGGGGCGCGCGGGGCGGGCGAAGGAAGGCAGCGGGGACGGAAAGACGGGGGGCGATGGCCATGGATCTGCTCGGCGTGGTTCTGGCGGGCGGGCTGGGTTCGCGACTGAGCCCGCTGACCAAGGTGACCAACAAGCACCTCCTGCCGGTCTACGATCGCCCGATGATCTACTACCCGATCACCACCCTGACCCGGGCTGGCGTGCGCGACATCCTGCTCGTCACCGGCGGCAACAACGCCGGGGACTTCCTGCGATTGCTCGGCAACGGCAGGGAGTTCGGCCTCACGCACATCGACTACGCCTACCAGGAGGGCGAGGGGGGCATCGCCGCCGCCCTCTCCCTCGCCCGCCATCACGCCAGGGGCAAGGGACTGGTCGTCATCCTTGGCGACAACATCATCGAGGACGACATCGAGGCCCACGTCGAGGCCTTTCGCCGCCAGGGGCGCGGGGCGAAGATCCTGCTCAAGGAGGTCGACGATCCGGAGCGCTTCGGCGTCGCCGAGCTGTCGGGCGATCGGGTGGTCGGCATCGAGGAGAAGCCGGCGCGGCCGCGGACGCGCTACGCCGTGACCGGCATCTACATGTACGACGACAAGGTCTTCGAGATCATCGCCGGCCTGAAGCCCTCGGCCCGCGGAGAGCTCGAGATCACCGACGTCAACAACGCCTACATCGCGCGGGGCGAGCTGACCTTCGACTTCCTCCAGGGCTGGTGGACCGACGCGGGGACGTTCGAGTCGCTGCTGCGCGCCAACCTGCTGGCCGCGCACAAGCGCTCGGACGCGAGACCGCGGGACGAGGGGGCTGCCGATCCCGGCCTACGGTGATGAGCGCGTCCACTCACGAGCTCGGGCGCCGTCGGCGCCTTCGCGCGGCGGCGGGGCTGCTGCTCGCCCTGGCCGCGGCGGCGCCGGCGCCCCCCGGGGCGCAGGGCCTCATGGCCGGCTGGGGCATCGCCCCCCGCTACGAGTCGCTCTTCGAGGTGCGGCGCCGGGAGACCCGCTGGGATCAGACGCTCAAGGTCGACCGCTCCGATCCCCGCCTGGCCGATCTCTCCGGATCGCTGCGCATCGCCTCGCGGCAGGACGAGGCGCGCAACGACTTCGAGGAGTCGGACAACGTCTTCAGGCTCGAGGGAGGCCGGGAGACGGGGCTGGGCCGGCTCACCCTGCAGGGCCAGACGCAGCGCAACTGGCGCGAGGACAAGTACTCGCTGACCGTGCGCGACAACGATCAGCTGCGCCTCTCGCAGCTCGTGCCCCTGCTGTCGGGACCAGGAACGCAGGTCTCGCTCAGCGGCGGCGGGGGGTGGCTGCAGGAGCGCCAGGTCAGCGAGAACCGGCGCGGGAACCGGACGACGCGCAACGACACCGAGTCCTCCGGCTGGCAGGGGGATCTGGGGCTGACCACGCGCTGGGAGCCGCGCCAGGCGCTGCGCGTCACCGGCACCGCGGGTTGGGACGGCGCCCGCCAGCCGGCCCTGACGCGGGTCACCGAGGAGGGGGTCGACTCGCTGCTGGCGACCTCCGATCGCTCGCGCACGCTGACCCTGCGCTCGGACGCCGAGTGGACCGGCTGGACCGCGCTCAAGCTGAATCTGCAGGCGCGCTACACGAACGACCTCTCCCGCTTCTATCAGGCCAGTGTCCAGACGCAGGAGACGAAGCGCTCGCTCAAGCGGGGCCTCACCCTGGCGCTGGGCGGCGACCCGCTGAGCGGAATCGGTTACGAGGTCCAGCTGAGCACCGACCAGGACGACTACGACTACGAGGTTCAGCGCAACGACAGGCTGGCCGCGGCGGACGCGCTGCGGATGCGGACCCACTACGCCCTGGGACTGCCGCTGCTGCGCGGCTCGACGCTGACCGCCGGAGCCCGCGCCAGCAACCGCCGCGCCGCGCGCGAGAACACCACCGCCTACGACACCCGCGAGCGCGGCGTCGAGGCGGGGCTGACCCGTCCGCTGGGGACGCGGCTCGAGCTGGCGGCCAGCATCGAGAACGAGCTGCAGCAGGACTTCTACGACGACGGCAAGCTGGATCGGGACCGGCTGCGGCTGGAGAGCTCGCTGGGGTTGACCTACCGGCCCTCGCCGCGCCTGCTGGCGCGCGGCAGCTACACAGCCCGCCAGTCGGAGATCATCAACATCCGCCGCCAGCGGGCGACGCAGAACCAGATCAACGAGGACTACCGGATCACCGCCGACTACCAGGCGCTGCTGCCGGCCGCCATCAGCATCAGGCAGAGCTTCCAGGTGAGCGCCGACTACACCTACTTCGTCTTCGACGAGGAGCAGAACAAGCTGACCCGCACGAACCGGGTCACGAGCAAGCTCACCGTGCCGCTCTGGACCGAGTCGCTGATCTATCTCGAGCACATCTACAACCGCTCCGACACGGGGGCCTATGTCTACTCGCCCCGCGACGGGGGGCGCGCCTACGGGCGCGCCAGCGCGTCGCTGCGCCAATACCTGAAGGCGGAGGTGAAGACGGTGCTGGCCGGCCTCCTGCGCCTGCGGGCGGAGGAGGTCGTGGACATCAACACGCGCCGCGACCTGGCCCGCGGCGTGACGACGCGGCGGGACAAGCGCACCTTCACCGGCGAGGCGGGGATCGAGAGGATCTTCAGCAACGGCATGAGGGTCAACGCCACCTTCGCCCACACCATGAGCACGCAGGAAGATGACTTCTGGAACATTCAGGCGACTCTGGTCAAGACGTTCCGCTAGGGGCGCGGCGGCGGCGGGGCTGGTCCTGCTGCTGGCGGCGGCCGGCTGCCTGTTCCAGCCGCGGACGCCCGAGAAGCCGGGCGATGGGCCGCAGATCGTCTGGGTGCCTCCGGTGACCCTCGGCAACGCGCTGGGCAACATGAAGCGCGCGCTGGAGAGCAAGCAGTTCTTCAACTACGGGCGCTCGTTCGACGCCGGCGGGTTCGAGATGGTCCTCGACCAGGGCGACGAGGCGGAGTTGGGGCAGAACGAGTTCGAGGAGTGGAGCGCCTCCGCGGAGGAGCAGCGCATGGCCGGCATCCTCGCCTCGACGGCGGCCACGGTGACCGTCCACTGGGCGCCCCGGGACTCGATCCAGGAGTCGGCCGACGTGCGCTGGTACGACGACCTGAGCTACCGGCTCTCCTTCCGCGGCCCCCTGGGGGCGGTGGAGTACTCGGGACTCGTCGACCTCTACTTCCGGGACGACGGCACCGGGCAGTGGTACATCATCCGCTGGGAAGACCGCCGGGACGGGTCGAGCAACCGCACCTGGGGATGGCTTCGGGCGCGAAATGCGGTAGAATTCTAGCGGCCGGCCCGCCTGGGCAGAAACCTGGCCGGTCCGGCGGGGTTCCACCGTCCGGGATCAAGGCCCGGCACGGGGCGGACGATAGAGGGGGCAGGGGACCCATCCGTAGACATCCGAGGAGAGGGCGGCGATGAAGGCCAGACTCCACCCCGTGGCGCGCTGGGCGCCTCTGCTGTTGCTGCCGGCGCTGGCGGGCTGCCCGTTCATGCCGACGAAGAACGACAAGCCCCCCGATCCGGTCCCCGTCTTCCAGCCGCGCACGTCTCCCGAGAACCTGCTCGCCAATCTGAAGACCGCCTACAAGGAGAGGGCGGTGGCCGAGTACGAGAGCCTGTTGGCGCGCGACTTCACCTTCGTCCTCTCGCCCGAGGACGCCGGCCAGCCCGGGATGCCCGACGCCTGGGGGCGCAACACGGAGATCACCGTCCACCAGAAGATGTTCGACGGCGATCTCGTGCAGAGCCTGTCGCTCGACTTCATGGCCGGCCAGCGGGTCTTCGATCCCGTCGACCACTACTGGACGATCACGATCTCCAATGTCGACCTCTACCTGCGCGGGATGACTCCGGACCGCCCGACGCTGACCACCTATCGGGTGCAGGACGGCACCTCGCGGTTCTGGTTCCGGCAGAACTCCTGGAACGCGACGGGCACGAACGAGCCGGTCTGGACGATCGTCAAGTGGGAGGACTCGCCGATCGAGCAGGGTTGACCCGCTCCCCCGGCGCTGCTACCTAGGGGGACATGGGACGCTCGCGCCGGACAGGGTCCTCTTCGCCCCGGCACCTCATCCCTCTGAGCGCGTTCCTGGCCCTGGTCGCCTTCGTGGCGATCCTGCTCCTCGTCGGGCCGAGCCGCCGCCCGGCGGAGCCCGTGGCGCCGCCCGCGTCCGGTGCCCCTGCGCCCCTCCCCGTCCCGGGGAGTCTCGACCGGCTAACCGAACTCCTCGCCCCGGCAGCGCACTGGCACCTGGCGCGGGCCGGGGTCCCGCCGCGATGGGAGGGGCGGATCGAGGGGGGGGAGACGCTGATCCACTGGAATGCCAGGATGTCGGCGGCGATCGAGGCGCTGGGGCTGGAAGTCCTCGATGCCCGGGAGGAGCTGCTGGAGCGCCGGGGGCGCCAGCCGATGCAGCGCCTCACGTTGCGGCTCGGCCTCGCGGGCGAAACGACGGCCGTCGTGCTCGTCGAGACGGCCCGCTCCGACGCGCTCCCCCCAGCCTTCTAATGAGCGTTGACCCCGGGTGAGGCGGTTAGCTAGAATCCCTCGTCTATGTCTCGTGCCAGGGGTCTGCGCCGGGAGGGGTATCCATGGGTGGCAACTTCCGCTGGAAGGTGACGATCCTGATCGCGCTGGTGGCGCTGTCCGTCTACGCGCTGCTGCCGACCCTGCGCTACTACACGATGGGGGAAGCAGATAGGGACGCGTTGTCGCCCGACAAGCTGGCCGAGTTGCGCGAGAACGCCCTCAAGCTCGGGCTCGACCTCCAGGGCGGGATGCACCTGGTGCTCGAGCTCGACCGCACGGCGCTGCGCGACACCGAGGTCCGCGACGCGATGGACCGGGTGATGCAGATCCTGCGCAACCGCGTCGACCGCTTCGGCGTGGCCGAGCCGACCATCCAGCGCCAGGGCGAAGACCGCATCGTCGTCGAGCTGCCCGGGCTCCTCGACAAGGAGCGCGCGCTCAGCCTGATCGGCCAGACGGCCATGCTCGAGTTCAAGCTGGTCAAGACCGAGCAGGACGCCCGGCGCGTCTTCGAGCGCCTGGACCAGAAGCTGGCCGCCCAGCCGGGAGCGGAGGCGGACTCGGCGGCGATCGAGTTCCTCCGCCCGCTGACCGACCTGATGCCCTTCTGGCCGGAGCTGCCGCTGGGCGGCGGGTTCATCCCCGAATCGGAGGTGCCGACCGCCCAGGCCCTGCTCGACCAGCTCGATCTGGAGAACCTGCTGCCGATCGACACCGAGCTGCAATGGGGCCGGAGCACCGAGACCTACCAGGGCTACACCGGGCGGCTGCTCTACGTCCTCGACCGCAAGGCGCGCCTCGGCGGGGCCCACGTGGCCAGCGCGATTCGGCGCATCGGCCTCGATGCCGCCCGCCCGAACTCCTCCGGCGTGAGCCTGACGCTCAATCCCGAGGGCTCGCGGGTCTTTCGCCGCGTGACCGGCGAGAACGTCGGCCGCATGCTGGCTATCACGCTCGACGGGCGGGTCGCTTCCGCCCCGAGCATTCGCGAGCGCATCCCCGGAGGGCGGGCCTCGATCACCGGCAACTTCACCGACGAGGAGGCGCGCGACCTGGCCATCGTGCTCCAGGCGGGCGCCCTGCCGGCGCCGATCCACATCATCCACGACATGACCGTCGGCCCCTCGCTGGGCGCCGACTCGATCCGCAAGGGGACGACCGCCGTGGCCGTGGCGGCCATCGCCGTCGTCTGCTTCATGATCTTCTACTACCGGGGCAGCGGGCTGATCGCCATCCTCGCCCTGATCCTCAACATGCTCTTCCTGCTGGCGGCCCTGGCGGGCATGCGCGCCACGCTGACGCTGCCCGGCCTGGCCGGCATGGCGCTGACCGTGGGCATTGCCGTGGACGCCAACGTGCTCATCTTCGAGCGCATCCGCGAGGAGATGCGCGCCGGCAAGAAGGTCCGCAGCGCCATCGAGGCGGGCTTCGCCCGGGCCTTCAAGACGATCCTCGACGCCAACGTGACCACGATGATCAGCTCGGGCGTGCTCTGGTGGATCGCCACCGGGCCGATCCAGGGATTCGCGACGACGCTGTTCATCGGCGTGTTGGCCAACCTCTACACGGCGGTGCTCGTGTCGCGGATGGTGTTCGACATCTGGACCTCGCGGCGCGAGAGGGAGACCCTGTCGATCTAGGGCGGCTGGCGGGCGCCCGGGAGCGGCCGGGCCGGAGGAGAAGGCGGGAAGATGCTGACGATTCTGCAGAACACGCGCTTCGATTTCATGGGCAAGCGCCGCCCCTTCTACTTCGTCTCGGCGGCTATCATCCTGGCCGGGATCGTCTCGATCATCGCCCACGGCGGCCTGCGGCTGGGGATCGACTTCGCCGGCGGGCGCCTGATCGAGTATCGCCTGAGCCAGGAGCTTCCGATCGGCGAGCTGCGCGACGCGGTCAGCCGGGCCGGTTTCGCGCAGGCGGAGCTGCAGCGCGTGCGCGGGACGGCCCAGTTCCTGGTGCGTATTCCGGGGGGCGCGGAGGCCGAGACGCGGGGCGGAGAGGCCACGCCGTCGACGCTGATCCGCCGGGCGCTCGAGCAGGGTCGCCCCGGGCTGACCGCCGAGCTGCTGCGCGAGGAGAGCATCGGCGCCAAGGTCGGCAAGGAGATCCGCAGTCAGGCCTTCTGGGCGATCCTGATCGCCATGGGGCTGATCCTCATCTACATCGGCCTGCGCTTCGAGTTCTGGTTCGGCGTCGGGGGCGTCCTCGCCCTGGCCCACGACGTGCTGATCACGCTGGGCATCCTCTCGCTGCTCAACCGCGAGATCACGATGACGGTCGTCGCCGCGCTGCTGACCATCGTCGGCTTCTCGATCAACGACACGATCGTGGTCTACGACCGCGTGCGCGAGCAGATGGTCAAGCTGCGCCGCGAGTCCTTCGAGAGCGTGCTCAACATCAGCGTCAATCAGACCCTCTCGCGCACGGTGATCACCTCCTTCACCGTGCTCCTGACGTCGGTCATGCTCCTGCTCCTGGGCGGCGAGGTGATCCGCGACTTCGCCCTGGCGATGACCGTGGGCGTCCTGACGGGGACCTACTCGTCGATCTTCATCGCCAGCGCCGCGGTGCTCGACCTGCGCCGCAAGGGCCAGGCGAAGGCGGCCGCCTAGACCGCCCGGGCCGTCGCCGGGCGCCGGCCGCTCCCCGCGCGAGGCGGTCCGGACGCGAGGCCCTCTCGCAACGAGGCTGCCCGGACGCGGGGTCCCGCGAGGCGAGGCCGCCCGAACGCGGGGTCCCGCGAAGCGAGGCCGCCCCGGCGGGCGCCGGCCTCCGCCGCGGGCCCGCCCCGGGGATCGGTCCGCCCCCCCGAGCCCGCCGCAGCTCTCTTCGCCCTCCCCGGCGGAACCGGGTGGGCGGGGGCTGGTTTGGATACGCGGAGGTGGCGATGCGGCGGCTGCGCAACGGACTGCTCCTCTTCGTCGCGGCAGGGCTGGGGGTCGTTGCGCCCGGCGCCGGGACCGAGGCCGCCCCCGGGCTCGTGCTCGCCCGCCTCAAGTACGGCGGGGGAGGCGACTGGTACAGCAACCCTTCCTCGCTGCCCAATCTCGCCCGCGCCGTGGCCGAGCGGACGACGATCCCCGTGGCGCGCTACGCCGAGGCGCAGGTGGCGCCGCTCGACGAGTCGCTCTACGAGTATCCGCTCCTCTACATGAACGGACACGGGCAGGTGCGGCTGACCGAGGGGGAGGCGGTGCGCCTGCGCCGCTACCTGCTCGACGGCGGGTTCCTGTGGGCCGACGACAACTACGGCATGGATGAGAGCTTCCGGGCGATGGTCCGCCAGCTGTTCCCCGACCGCGCGCTGGTCGAGGTGCCGTTCGATCACCCGATCTACCGTTCGCTGTACGACTTCGACAACGGGCCGCCGAAGATCCACGAGCACGACGGCAAGCCGCCCCAGGGCCTCGGGATCTTCGATCGGGGGCGTCTCGTCGTCTTCTACACCTACGAGGCGGACATCGGCGACGGACTGGAGGACGAGGGCGTGCACGACGATCCGCCCGAGACGAGGGAGGCGGCGATGCGCATGGCGCTGAACATCGTCGTCCACGCGCTGGTGGGCGGGGCGGACTGAGGCGCCGCGCGGGCGCGGCACGGGGGACGCCGGTGACGCCGCCCGCAGGGGACGCAAACCGATGACCGGGGCCCCGCGCGGATGCGGGTCGGGGTGAGGGGCATGGGCGCAGACGAGCGGACACCGCCGCGCTCCTGGGCTGAGCGGCTGGGGAGAGCCCGGCGCGGGCGCCTGGCGCGGGCTCTCGGAGAGGCCGCCGCCGGGTGGCTCGGCGCCTGCCTGCCGGGGCTGGGCGGGTTCTTCCTCGCCGCGCTCTTGCTGCCCCCCGGCCGCGCCGTCTCGGGCGCGCTGGCGGCCGCCGCGATGGCCTGGATCCTCGCCACCTTCGCCTGGCGCATCCTGCGCCCGCTGCTCGAGTGGCCCACGCTGCCCCGCTACGCCCTCTGGCTGGAGCGGCGCGCGGCCCTCGGACGCAACGAGTTCACCAACGCGCTGGCGCTCGAGCGCGACGCGCGCTGGGAGACGAGCCCCGTCTCGCGCGACCTGGTCGCCCTGGCGCTGGAGCGGGCCGCGCGGACGCTCGAGGGCCTGCCGCTGAGCCGGCTGCACGCCGAGCGCCGGCTGCTCCCCCCGCTGCGCCTCGCGCTGCTCGGGCTCCTGCCGATCGCTCTCGCCTGGGGCTTCTCGCCCTCGCGCTCGGCGGAGGCGGCGCGGCTCATCCTCGCCGCCGGCGGGCCGGGGGCGCTGCCCGCGCTGGAGCTCTCCGTCGAGCCGGGGGCGGCGAGCGTCGCCCGCGGCCAGCCGGTCACGATCCGGGCGCAGGTTCACGGTAGCCGCCGGCCGTCGGGAGCGTGGCTCGAGATGCGCCGCCCGGAGGGGACCTGGAGCCGATCGCCGATGGATCGCCAGCCGGAAGCCCCGGCGGCGGCCGACAGCTACCTCTTCGCCGTGCGCTCGCTCGAGGGGGATCTGGAGTATCGCGTGCGCGCCGGCTGGGCGGAGAGCCCGGTCTACCGGCTGCGCGCGCTGGAGCCGCTGCAGGCCCTCGGCTACATGCTGCTCTACGAATCGCCCGCCTACACTGGGATCCCGCCGCGGCGCGAGGCGGCCGCGCGCGGGGATGTCGCCGCTCTCGAGGGAACGAGGGTGACGATCGAGGTCGCCCACCGCCGTCCCGGGGCGCGGGGGAGCCTGCGCTTCGACGACGGGACCGGGAGCGAGCTGCTCGCCGAGGCGGCCGATCGGCTGGCGGGCGCCTGGACGGTGGAGCGCGCCGGCCGGTACTGCGTCGAGCTGCGCGACGACGCGGCGGCGCAGATCTGGCGCTCCGACAGCTTCCGGGTCACGGCGGCGGCCGATCTGCGGCCGGCGGTGAGGATGCTCGCCCCGGCCCCGGCGATCCGCATGCCGCCGGAGATGCAGGTGGCCCTCGAGATCGAGGGCCTCGACGACTTCGGACTGACCGAGCTGGCGCTGGTCTACGGCCGCTCCGAGGACCAGCCGTCGCGCGTGACGCTGGAGCGCTGGCCCGCCTCCTCGGCGCCGCGGGACATCCGCCGGCGCCACCTCTGGAACCTGGCCGAACTGCAGGTCCTGCCCGGCCAGGAGCTCTACTACTACCTGCAGGTTCTGGACAACGACCCGCTCCACGGCCCCAAGGCGGGGGAGACGCCGCTCTTCACGATCCGCTTCCCGACGCTGCCCGAGATGTACGCCCACGCCGAGGAGGAGCGGCGCGACGAGATCCGCGCGCTGGCCGAGACGCTCGAGCGCCAGACGGACCTGCAGGAGGAGCTCGGGCAGATGGCCCGGGAGCTGCGCCGCGACGAGCGCGTCTCCTGGGAGCGGCAGCAGCAGGTCGAGGCGCTGCTCGAGCGCCAGGAGTCGCTGGCGGGCAAGGTCGAGGAGATCCAGCAGTCCCTGGCCGCCTCCCAGCAGCGGATGGAGAACCAGAACCTCTTCTCGCCCGAGATCCTCGGCAAGGTGCGCGAGGTCCAGGAGCTCGTCGCCGAGATCCAGAGCGGGGAGTTCCATCAGGCGCTCGAGAGACTGCGTCGCGCCATGGAGAGCCTCGATCCCCAGGAGCTGCAGCGGGCGATGGAGCAGCTGCAGGCCTCGCAGGAGGATGTCGCCCAGGCCCTCGATCGGACGCTGCAGATGCTCAAGCGCCTGCTGGCCGACGAGCAGATCGACCGGCTGAAGGAGCAGGCGGCCGCGCTCGAGGCGCGCCAGGCCGAGGTCAACCGCCAGCTCGAGCAGGGGGGGGCGGCCGACTCGACGCGCGCCCTGTCGCCCGAGGAGCGCGCCGAGCTCTCCGCGCAGCAGGAGGCGCTGGAGCGCCAGCTCGAGGAGCTCAGGAGCCAGCTCCAGGAGCTGGCCGACAAGAGCGGCGAGATGCCCGACATCAAGCAGGCGCTCGAGCAGCTGCTGGCCCAGCCCGACAGCCGGGAAGCCGCCGAGCAGATGCGCCAGGCGCTGCAGGCGATGGAGCAGGCGGATCGCTCGGGGGCGCTCAAGTTCGGCCGCAAGGCGCGCCAGGGGCTGCAGCAGATGCAGCAGGCCATGCAGCAGATGACGATGCAGATCGACATGGAGCAGCTCGAGGCGATCGCGCGCAGCCTCTACGCGATCGCCAACCGCCTGGTGGGCGCCTCGCAGCGCGAGGAGGAGCTGCTCAGCCAGTCCGGCCTCGGGCCGCGCGATCTGGCGCGGCGCCAGCAGGAGCTCTACGAGGAGGCGCGCGAGATCGGCGACTCGCTGGTGGCCGTCTCGCGGCTGACGCCCTATGTCGGGCGGGCGCAGCTGCGCGCGCTGGGCGAGGCCCTCGAGCGGATCCAGCGCAGCCGGGACGCGTTCGGACAGGGGCAGCGCCGCCTGGGCGAGGCGATGGCCGGCGAGGCCATGCGCGGGCTCAACAGCACGACGATCGCCCTTCTTGAGGCCGCCTCGCAGTGCTCGCAGAGCGCCTGCAACGCGAGCGTCCCGAGCCCCTTCCACCGGCTGCAGACGCTTTCGGGACAGCAGCAGTGCCTGAACCAGGACACGCAGCAGATGATCGGCGCCTGCCAGACGCCCCGGCTCGCGCCGGGCCAGCAGGAGTCGCTGGCCCGGCTCGCCGCGCGCCAGGAGATGATCCGCCAGGGTCTCGAGGAGATCCGCGGCGACCTCCAGGAGTCGGGCAGGATGATGGGCGACGCCGGCCGGATGATCGAGGAGATGGAGGAGGTGGTCCGCCAGTTGAAGGCCCAGCGGGCCGATCCGCAGATCGTCCAGCGCCAGGAGCGGATCCTCTCTCGGCTGCTCAACGCGCAGCGCTCGCTGAGGCGGCAGGACGAGACCGAGGAGCGCCGGTCGCGGACCGGCGAGGACCCGGGTCCGAGGACGAGCCCCCTGCCGGTGGAGGCGGGGCGCTCGCCGGCCGAGGTCTTGCAGCGGGCCATGCTGCGCGGCAGCCAGGATCCGGTGCCGGGCGAGTACCGCCGGCTGGTGGACGCCTACCTGCGGGCGCTGCTGCGCGCCCGTTGAACGGGAGAGGAAGCGGAGAGCCCATGAACCGCCTGCGCGAAGAGGGGGGGCCGCAGATCGGCGCCGCGGGGCCGGCGCGGTGCGCCGCCCGGCTGCTGCTGGGAGCGCTGCTCTGGGCCGCGCCGCCGGGAGCGGGCGCGCAGGCCCCCGACGCCAGGCCCAAGGCGCCCGTCGAGATCCGGGCGCCCGGGCAGGCCGAGACGATCCGCCGCGCGGAGCTCCTGCTGCGCCAGCGGCAGGCCGATCAGGCCGTCCAGCTCCTCGAGCCCCTGCACGCCGAGCGCCCGGACGACATGCGCCTGATCCTCGCGCTATCGCGCGCCTACCAGGAGGCGGGGGCTACGCCGCGGGCGATCGAGCTGTTGCGCGGCGCGCTGGCCGGTCCCGCCCGCCGCGACCCGGGCCTCTGGATCGAGCTGTCGCGGCTCCACGAGCGCGAGGGCGCCGGCGAGGCGGCGGCGCGCGTGCTGCTGGACGCCCTGCGCGAGCATCCGGGCTGGAGCTCCGACCTGCGCGACCGCTTCGAGGTCCTCGCCGCCGACAGCGTCGCCGGGCGCGCGGTGCTGCGCGAGCTGGCCGAGGCGGCGCGCAAGGCCGACGCGCCCCTCGCCTGGATCGAGATCCTCGGCCACGTGCAGGCCGCGCACGGCCAGCCGGCACAGGCGCTCGAGTCGCTCATGCGCGTGGCCAGGCGCCGGCCCGAAGAGGGCCGGCTCGTCCTCGACCTAGCGCAGACGCTGGCGCGCAGCGACCGGCCCGACCTGGCGGTGGCCGCCTTCGACTCGGTGCTGGCGCTCGATCCCCGCGCGGGCATCGTCGAGCAGAGCTGGTTCGAGAAGGGCTGGCTGCTCGAGTCGCTCGGGCGCCCCGGGGATGCGGCGGCGGCCTACCTCGTCGTCGAGGAGCGCTTCCCGCGCGGATCGCTCGCTCCCCGGGCGGCGCTGCGCCGGGCGGCGATGCTGCTGGCGGCGGGCGAGACGACCGCGGCGCGCTCCCTCCTGGAAGCGCTGCTCGCCCGGGCCGAAGCCGCGGGCCGCCGGTCGGACATGCGGGTCATGGGCGACGAGATTCGCCTGGCGCTGGCCGACTGCGCGCTGCGCCAGAGGGAGTTCGCCGCCGCGCGGGAGACGCTCGAGCCGCTGATCCGCACGGCGGCCAGAGCCGAGATCCGCGAACAGGCCGCCTTCGAGCTGGCCGAGACGCTGCTCTTCGAGGGCCGGCTGTCCGATGCGGAACAGGCTTACTACGCCCTGGCCGACGAGTTCCCCTCGGGCCAGTGGGTCAACGACGCGCTCGCGCGCGTGCTGCTGCTCGGCGAGCACGGCTCGGCTGGCGCGGCGCTGAGCGCCTACGCCGGCGTGCTCTACCAGCAGCGGATCGGCGACCGCGAGGGCGCGCTGGCGCTCTGCCGCGAGGCGATCGGGGAGGGGGCGGAGCTTCCGCTTCACGCCGAGCTGCGCCTCGAAGAGGTCCGCCTGCTGGCGGGGGAGAAGCGCTGGGCCGAGGCCGACTCCGCGCTCGCGCTCCTGCTCGCTCGCCACCCCTCGTCGCGGGCGGCCGCGCGGGCGCTGCTCTTCCTGGGCAAGGCGAGCCTGGCCGAGCCGGCGCGGGCCGGGCTGGCGCGCGAGTACCTGGAGCGGCTCGTGCTCGGCCACCCCGCCTCCTACGAGGCGCGTCGGGCACGCAGCCTGCTCGCCGACTTGAGGAGGGGCGATGTGCACTCATGATCGAACGCGCCGGGCGCCGGCCGCGCGGCTGGCCGCGGCGATCGCGGCGGCGGCGGTTCTGCTCGGCCTCGGCCCGCCGGGGGACGCCGCGGCGCGGCTGCTCGTGCCGATGGATCTCGCCCAGAGCGATCATCTCCGCGCCTACGGCGTGGCCTATCACGCGCTCGAGCTGGGGGAGACGGCCGAGTGGCTGCTCAACTACCGCGGCGGCTCCTTCCTGCTCGCGGACACGCCGGCCAACCGCCAGGAGCTGCAGCTCGCCGGCGTGCGCTTCGAACCCCTCTCGGGGGGCGACGAGGCCGGCCTCTACGGGGAGATCGCCGAGCAGAACATGCAGGCGATCCTGCTCGAGAAGGCGCCCCGGATCGCCGTCTACGCGCCGCCCGAGGACGTGATCGAGCCCTGGGACGACGCGGTGATGCTGGCGCTCGAGTACGCCGAGATCCCCTACGACCGGATCTACGACGAGGAAGTGCTGGCCGGGCGCCTCGACGAGTACGACTGGCTGCACCTGCACCATGAGGACTTCACCGGCCAGTACGGCAAGTTCTACGCGAGCTTCCGCAACGCCGAGTGGTACCGGCTGCGGCAGCAGGCGATGGAGGCCCACGCCCGCGCCGCCGGCTTCGCCAAGGTCTGGCAGCACAAGCAGGCCTCGGCGCTGGCGATCCGCGAGTATGTCGCCCGCGGCGGGTTCCTCTTCGCCATGTGCTCGGGCGGCGACAGCTTCGACATCGCCCT
>VGIY01000006.1 GCA_016867695.1 Candidatus Eiseniibacteriota bacterium
CGAGCCCCCGAGGCGCGTCCACACGCGCGCCTGGCCGCGCCGCCCCGTTGCCGGAGCCTGGCGCCCGAGGGCGGCCCTTCCGCTCCTCGGCCCGACCTCGGCGGCAAGGCCCTCGGGGGGCTCCCTCCCGCCGGGTGAGGACGAGGATCCCCCCGGGGCCCAAGGGCCTCTCCCGCGCGTGCGCGGCCCGGCGGGGCACGCTCCCGTCGCTCTACCGGGAGGCGGGGCCTCTCCTGCGCGTGCGCGGCGCGGCGGGCATCGGGTATAGTCCCCCTGCGCCCTTCGCGCGCCGGCCGCGGACCCCGACAGCGGGAGGACGATATGCTGCGCCCGACTCGGCTTCGGCTCGCCGCCTGCATCCTCTTCTCGGCGGCGCTCCTCGCCTCCCTGGCGTCGCTCCCCGCCTGCGGCGGCGAGGGGCAGGAGATCCGCATCGGACTCCAGGGCCCGATGACGGGCGACTACGCCTACGAGGGGGCGGGCTTCCGCCGGGGCGTGGGCCTGCTCGTCGAGCAGACCAACGCCGCCGGCGGGATCCTCGGGCGGCCGGTCAAGCTGCTCGTCGAGGACGACGCGGGAGATCCCACGCAGTCGGCACTGGTCGCCCAGCGCCTGGTCGACGCCGGCGTCGTGGCCGTGGTCGGGGCCTACAACTCGACCGCGACCGAGCCCGCCTCGCAGATCTACAACGAGGCCGGCGTCCTGCACATCACCCCCTCCTCCACCGCCGTGCGCCTCTCGCAGAAGGGCTTCCCCCGCTTCTTCCGCGTCTGCTTCGTCGACGATCGCCAGGGGCTCTTCGCCGCCCGTTTCATGGTCGAGGTGCTCGGGGCGCGGCGCATCGGCATCCTCCACGACAACTCGACCTATGCCCAGGGCCTCGGCGAGGAGGCACGCCGGGCCGCGGCGCAACTGGGCGCCGAGATCGCCTTCTACGACGCGATCAATCCGACCGACAAGGACTTCGCCCCCATCCTGACGCGCATCGGCGCCGCGGGGCTGGAGACGGTGCTCTTCACCGGCTACCACTCGCAGTGCGGCCTGCTGCTCAAACAGGCCCGCGCGCTGGGGCTCGAGCTGCCCTGGGTGGCGGGCGACGCCTGCAACAACCCGGTGATGATCGAGATCGCCGGCGCGGCCAACGCCCGGGGCCACTATGTCGTCACCGAGCCTCTGCCCAAGGACCTCGACTACCCCGAGGCGCGCCGGTTCATCGCCGACTACACAGCCCGCTATGGCGAGGCCCCGGCCAGCGCATGGACGATCATGGCCGCCGAAGCCTTCCATGTCATCCGCCACGCGATGGAGACGACGCAGTCGACCGATCCCGGCGTCCTGGCCGACTACCTGCACGACGCGCTGCGTGACCTGAACGGCCTGACCGGGCCGATCGAGGGCTTCGACGAGCGGGGCGACCGGCTCGGCACCGTCCACCTCGCCTACGTGATCGACGAGCATGGGCAGTTCCAGGTCCACCCGCGGCAGCCGGACCACTAAAGGCAGCCGGACCACAAGAGGCGGTCGGACCACCAGAGGCGGCCGGGCCGCCGGCGGAGCGCCGGCGCACTGCGCCTGTGCGCCGCGGCCGGCCGAGGGAGCGCGATGCAGTTCGTTCAGCAGCTGATCAACGGCGTCACGATCGGCTCCTTCTACGCCCTGGTCGCCCTCGGCTACACGATGGTCTACGGCGTCTTGAAGATGATCAACTTCGCCCACGGCGACCTCTTCATGTGGGGCGCCTACCTGGGACTGACCCTCTTCACGCTGCTCGGCGCCACCGCGCTCGCCGGCAGCGCCTGGATGGTCGTTCCCGCGGCGATCGCCGTACTGCTCGTCGTCGCTCTCGCCGGCCTGCTCGTCGAGCGGGTCGCCTACCGGCCCCTGCGCCACGCCGGCCGCCTGGCGCCCATCCTCTCCGCGCTGGGCGTCGCCTTCCTGCTGCAGAGCCTCGCCCGCAACATCTACGGCGCGAGCTGGCGCACCTACCCTTCCGGGATCGCCCTGTCCGGCGGCGTCACGCTGGCGCCGGGCCTGCGCGTGAGCGCCATGCAGATCCTGGCGCTCGCCGCGGCGGCGCTGCTCATGGCGGCGCTCTCCCTCTTCGTCCAGCGCACGCGGGTCGGCACGGCCATGCGCGCCGTCTCGATCGATCCCGTCGCCGCGCGGCTGATGGGGATCGACGTCGATCGCATCATCTCCGTCGTCTTCCTGATCGGTCCCGGGCTGGGCGGCGTGGCCGGGTTGATCGTCGCCCTCTACTACGGCTCGTTCGACTTCACCCTGGGCTGGACCTTCGGACTGAAGGCCTTCATCGCCGCCATCCTCGGCGGGATCGGCAACATCCCCGGGGCGATGCTCGGCGGGATGCTGCTCGGCGTCGTGGAGACGCTCGCCTCGGGCTACATCTCGCCGCAGTGGAAGGATGTCATCGCCTACGCGGCGCTGATCGGGATCCTCATCGCCCGACCGACGGGGCTCCTCGGCGAGCGCCTGGCGGCGAAGGTCTGAGCGCGAAGGCTCGCGTCCGGGGCGGGGACGAGCGTCACGCGCCGCGGGCCGCGGCGGGCGTCGAGGGCGCGCGGGCCGCAGCCCGCCGGCCGGGCGGCGGCGACGGGAGCGGGACGATCGGCGGGAACGGAACGATGGGGCGGGAACGGGACAATGGGGCGGGAACGGGACGATGGGGCGGGAGCATGATTGAGTCGGCGGCGGCGATCCTGCGCATCGCGCGGCGGCGCCCGCTGCTCGTCCAGGCCGCGCTCCTGCTCCTCGCGCTCCTCCTCCCGCTGCCCCTGTCCGACTACTACCGCACCGTCGCCTGGCGCACCGGGATCTATGTCCTCCTCGGCCTGAGCCTCAATGTCGTCGTCGGCTACGCCGGCCTCTTCCAGCTCGGCCACGCCGCCTTCTACGCCATCGGCGCCTACACGGCGGCGATCCTCAACCTGCGCTGCGGCGTGCCCCTTCTGGCTGCGCTGCCGGCGAGCGTCGCCGTCGCCGGCGCGGCGGGGTACCTGATCACCCGCCCGATCCTCCACCTGCGGGGAGACTACCTGGCCATCGTCACCATCGCCTTCGGCGAGGTGGTGCGACTCGCGCTGGTCAACAACCTCTTCGGCATCACCGGCGGGGCGAACGGCCTGAGCGGAATCGACCGCCCGTCGCTCTTCGGCGTCGAGCTGCGCGCGCCGATCGCCCACTACTACCTGATGCTCTTCTTCCTCGCCGTCACCATCGCCGCCATGCACCGGCTCGAGCGCTCGCGCCTGGGGCGCGCCTGGCTCTGCGTGCGCGAGGACGAGGAGGCCGCCGCGGCGATGGGCATCGACGCGACGCGGGTGAAGCTCCAGGCCTTCGTCATCGGCTCGGCCTGGGCGGGGCTCGCCGGCGGGCTCTTCGCCGGAAAGCTGACCGTCGTCGCCCCCGACCTGGCCAAGTTCATGGAATCGGTGGTCCTCTTCTGCATCGTCGTGCTCGGCGGCACCGGATCGATCCCCGGCGTCTTCGTCGGCGCCTGCGGCATGGTTACGCTGCCCGAGCTCTTCCGCCCGCTCCGCGACTGGCGCGATGCCTGGCTGGGGATCACCATGGTGGTGATGATGATCGCCCGTCCGGAGGGCATCTGGCCGAGCCGGCGCGTGCAGATGGAGATCCGCGGCGAGAAGGAGGAGGCCCGCGCCCCGGCGGGCTAGCGTGCCATGGAAGCGCTCCTCGAGCTGCGCGGCGTGACCAAGCGCTTCGGCGGACTGCTGGCCGTCGACGCGGTGGACTTCACCGTGCGTGCGGGAGAGATCCTCGGACTGATCGGCCCGAACGGCGCCGGGAAGACGACGCTGTTCAACCTAATCACCGGCTTCCATCCGCCGACCGAAGGGGAGATCCGGCTGCGGGGCGAAGCGATCGCCTTCCCGCCGCCGGCGGGCGTCGCCCGCCTGGCCGGGCGCCGCTCCTCGCTTCCTGCGCACCGGATCACGGCTCTCGGCGTCGCGCGCACGTTCCAGACGATCCGCCTCTTCAAGAACCTGACCGCGCTGGAGAACGTGATGAGCGGGCTCCACCCGCGCACCCGCGCGGGGATCTGGGGGGCGCTGGCGCGCACGCCCGCCCAGCGGCGCGAGGAGCGATGGATCGTCGAGCGCGCCGGGGAGTGCCTGGCCCGCGTCGGCCTGGGCGCAAGCCGCGACGAGCTGGCGGCGAATCTGCCCTACGGCCTCCAGCGCCGCCTCGAGCTGGCGCGGGCGCTGGCGACCCGTCCCGCGCTGCTCGCCCTGGACGAGCCGGCGGCGGGGTTGAACGAGCGGGAAACCGACGATCTGGTCGATCTCGTCCGCGGCCTGCGCGCCGAGGGCCTCACGCTGCTCCTGATCGAGCACGACATGCGCCTGGTGATGCGCGTCAGCGACCGGATCGTCGTCCTCGACCATGGGCGCAAGATCGCCGCGGGGACGCCGCAGGAGGTGCGCCGGGACCCGGCGGTGATCGAGGCCTATCTCGGCGCCGAGGAGGAGGGAGGGTGAGCCCCGATCCCCGCCAGGCGGCGGCGGAGCGTCCGCTGCTCGAGGTCCAAGGCCTGGTCACGACCTACGGCCACGTCGAGGCGCTGAAGGGGATCGACCTCGCCGTCGAGGAGGGCGAGATCGTCGCCCTCATCGGCGCCAACGGGGCGGGCAAGTCGACGACGCTGCGGGCGATCTCGGGGATCGCCCCCGCGAGCGCCGGCCGGATCCTCTTCGCCGGCGAGGAGCTGCGCGGCCTGCCGGCGCACCGCATCGTCGCCGCCGGCGTCTCCCACGCCCCCGAGGGGCGGCGGATCTTCGGCACGCTGACCGTCGCCGAGAACCTGCGGATGGGCGCCTACTCGCTGGGATCCGACCGCGGCGCGATCGCCGAGAACCGCGAGCGCGTCTATCGCCTCTTCCCCCGCCTGGCTGAGCGCCGGGACCAGCTCGGCGGCACGCTCTCGGGCGGAGAGCAGCAGATGCTCTGCATCGGCCGCGCCCTGATGGCCCGCCCGCGCCTGCTGCTGCTCGACGAGCCGTCGCTGGGTCTGGCGCCGCTCCTCGTGAAGACGATCTTCGACACGATTCGCGAGATCCACGCGCGCGGCGTGACCGTGCTGCTGGTGGAGCAGAACGCGCGCGCCGCCCTCCGGCTCGCCCGCCGCGCCTACGTGCTCGAGACGGGCCGGATCGCCTTATCCGGCCCCGCCGCGGAGCTGCTCGCCGACGAGCGCGTGCGCCGGGTATATCTGGGCGCGGGCTGAGACGGCCCTTCCCCCGCCCAGGAAAGCGGCCTCCGCGATCTCTGGACCGGGTCGCTCCAGATCAACGGACCAGCAGCAGCCTCCCCTCGCGCGCAAGGCCGTTCGCCTCGAGGCGGTAGAGGTAGACGCCGCCGGGGACGGCCTGCCCGGCGCCGTCGCGGCCGTCCCAGTCGAGGCTCCGCGCCCCCGCCGCGAAGCGTCCCTCGAGCGACCGCACGAGGCGCCCCTGCGCGTCGTAGATTCCGCCGCTCACCCGACCGGGCGAGCCGAGCTCGAAGCGCAGCGCCGCCGAGCCGCGCGCCGGCTGGGGAGCGGGGCCGAGCAGGCGCAGCGCCAGCACCCCCGGCTCTCCGGCGGCCGCCCCGCCCGCCTCCACGCGGAAGTGGGCCGGGGCCATGCAGGGCCCCCGCTCGGTGCCGTCGTCGGCATAGGCGTGCCAGTAGTAGGTTCCGTTGGAGAGGCCGGGGAAGACCACCCACTCGGTCTGACCCGCCCCCTCGACCACGCCGTCAATCTCGACGATCAGCTCGGTCAGCAGCGCGTCGCCGTAGACGCGGAAGGCATAGGTCAGCTCGTCTCCCGGGTCCGGGTCGCCGGCGTTGGCGACGATCAGCGCCGGCGAGGCCGTCTGGACCGTCTCGCCGTCGAGCGGGCCGACCAGCAGCGGCGCCATGGGCGGCGAGTTCGTGTCGCTCAGGTCGACGATCAGCACGTCGTCGATGTGCCAGCCCTCGCGGGCGACGGCGCCGTCGGAGCCGAAGCGGAAGCGCAGCCGGACGGCGGCCGGCCCGGCCAGATCGACGCGATCCTCGCGCCAGCCGAAGGTCCCGGAGAAGACCGGCGTGTCGGCGGGGAAGGGCCCCGGATTGCCGCCCGCGCGGATCGTGTGCGTGTAGCCGTTCAGCGGCGCGACCTGCGTCCAGCCGCCGCCGTTGACCGACAGCTCGATCACGCCGCCGTCGTAGGCGCGGCCCTGGTAGTAGCTGCTCTCCTCGGCATCCATCCAGTGCCAGAAGCGCAGCTGCGCCGCGGCGCCGATGTCCACCGCGGGCGTCTCCAGCGCGCCGTCGGCGTAGTGGGCGTAGGTGCCCGCGCCGGTGTCGCCGAACTTCCAGCTCGTCGTCCCGCCCGGCGTGTGGTTGCGCTCCGTGCTCAGGTGCCACTGGTCGACCCAGCCGGCGTTGACCGGCGCGTGCGTCCACTCCCCCTGGCCCGACTCCATGTCGTCGGCCAGGAAGGAGGGGGGCTGGCCCACGGTCCAGGTGAAGGCGTAGGGCACGTCGAAGGCGTCGGCGGTGACGCGCACGGTGACCGTCAGCTCGTGCCCCGGCGGGCAGGCGGGGTCGACGGTGAAGGAGAAGGGATCGGCCGCGTTGCCGCCCGAGCCGCCGGCGGGGATGTGCCCGATCGCCGCCTGCGCGTCGTGGAGCTGGACATAGGCGTCGAGCGTGGACAGCGTCACGACGACGTTCTGCGCGCCGCGGATCGGGCTCAGGTTCTGCAGCGTGGCCACCAGGTCGAGTGTCTCTCCCGGATCGGGCAGGCCGTTGCCGTCGCCGCCGCTCAGCTCCGCGGCGGCCAGCGCCGGGTAACCGCCGGCGATCTTGATCAGGTAGAGGTTCTTCGGGATGTTCTCGGCCACGAGCCCCGGCACCTCGGCGTCGGTGGGCCAGAAGCCGCTGCCGTCGACCTCGGTGCAGAAGGCGAAGATCTTCGGCTTGAGCATCTGCTCGCCGTAGAGCCAGTCGGTCGAGGTTCCGGAGCAGATGTAGAGCAACTCGGGCGGCTGGCCGTACGCGTAGCCCGCCATCCCGGCCATGGTCCCGGCCATCTGGCGGAACAGGGCGTCGTCGGGCGTGTGCGCGGTCGTGTAGGACCAGGGGATGAGGACCATGCCGGCCACGCTGTGATAGGTGTCGTAGGTGACGAACTGCCGGCCGGCGGTGAAGTTGATGAGCGCCTGGGTCTCCGGCTCGGACGCCGGCGCCGTGCCACGGTAGGTGTCGTTGCAGGGATCGCTGCTCGAGCCGCCGCCACCCCACTGATATGGGAAGTTGCGATTCAGGTCGACGCCGTAGCAGCCGCCCACCGGCGCGCGGCGGTTCTTGCGCCACATGCCGCCCCCGTTCGGGTAGGTCTGCTCGTTGTAGAGGTAGCCGTCGGGATTGAGGACCGGGACGAAGAAGATCTCGCGGTTGTCGACCAGGAAGGTGATCTCGGGGTCCGTCCCGTAGTTCTCGCACAGCTCGTAGATCGTCTCGATCAGCACATTCACGGTGATCGGCTCGCGGGCGTGCGTCAGCCCGTCGAAGCCGACCTCCGGCTCGTTCTCGTCGATGTTCGGGTTGTCGGAGACCTTCATCGCCCAGATCTCCCGCCCCTCGATGCTCGTGCCGATCGAGAACTTGGGCGTCGTGATCTCGGGGTAGAGCGCGTGGATGGCGTCGAGGTGGGCGATCATCTCGCTGTAGGTGTAGAGCAGCCCGAAGTTGCGGTAGCCCTCGCGCTGCGCGGCGTAGTGCTCCTCCATGTCGGCGATCTGGATCTCGACGACGAAGCCGAGCGCCTCGAGCTCGGCGACCTGCTCGGCGTCGCTGACCAGGATGATCTCCCGGTCGGGGCGCACCTTCATCGGGTCGAGATCGGGGAGCGACTGCAGCGCCGTCATCTGCGCCGGCGAGGGCCACTCGAGCCGCACCTGCATCTTGGGCCCGTCGCCGGTCCAGGCCGCGGCGCCCTGGGCGATCAGGAGCACGATGCCGGCAAGCAGGACGATCCGCGGGAGTCGCGTGTCGAGGCCTCTCATGAATCCGCCTCCTTCCTGGATGGTGCAGGACGCGATGCCCGGCCCGCCGTGCCGGGCCGGAGTCGGCGCGCGGGCCCGGCGCAGGAGCGTCGCGGCGAAAGACGCGCACCATGAACAGTTTAGCACATCCGGCCCGGTTTGTCCCCCGGCGTTGACGCCGTCCCGGCCGCTGCCGTAAGGTCCGCCTGCGGGCGCGGGCGCGCTGCGCAACCCGGAGGCGCCGGGGCGGCTCCTGCGCCGTCCGGATCGGGACTGGACTGCGCCGGGCTGCAGGAGAAGGGGGAAGCGATGGCCGACCATGGCGTGGCGATGGAGTTGCAGGGCCGGGCGGCAGTGGTGACCGGGTCGGCCCGCGGCATCGGCAAGGCGATCGCGATCGCGCTCGCCCGACGCGGCGCGGACATCGTCGTCTCCGACGTCGACGAGGAGGGCGCCCTGGCCGCGGCGCGCGAGATCGAGGCCCTCGGGCGCCGCGCGCAGGCCGTCGCCTGCAATGTCGCCCGCCGCGAGGAGGTCGAGGCGCTGGTCGCCCGGGCCCTGGAAGCCCTCGGCCGGCTCGACATCTTCGTCAACAACGCCGGCATCACCCGCGACACGCTGCTCATACGCATGAGCGAGGAGCAGTGGGATCTCGTCCTCGATGTCAACCTCAAGGGGACGTTCTTCGGCTGCCAGGCCGCCGCCAGGCCGATGATCAGGGCCCGCGCCGGCAAGATCGTCAATGTCGCCTCGATCACCGGGCTGATCGGCAATGTCGGCCAGGCCAACTACGCCGCTTCCAAGGCGGGCGTGATCGCCCTGACGCGCACGGCGGCCAAAGAGCTCGCCTCGCGCAACATCCAGGTCAACGCGATCGCCCCGGGCTTCATCGAGACCGAGATGACCCGCGAGCTGCCCGAGAAGGCGCGCCAGGCCTTCCTGGCCAACATCCCCCTGGCCCGGCCCGGCACGCCCGAGGATGTCGCCGCGGCGGTCTGCTTCCTCGCCTCGCCGGCGGCGGACTACATCACCGGGCAGTGCCTGACGATCGACGGGGGGCTGACCATCAACTGAGGCCGCCGGACCGGACGGCGAGGGACGATCGGGGCATGCCTGCAGAGCCGGCCGACGGGGCGCTTCCGCTCAGCGACCAGACCCTGGTCGGCGACGCCGCCTTCGCCCGCGCCGAGCAGGAGATCGTCCGCTCCCGAGCGGGCGCGATCGAGTTGCTCGACGAGTTCGTCCGCGTGCCCACGGTCAATCCGCCGGGGCGGCACTACCTCGAGTTCGCCCTCCTCCTCGCGCAGCGGCTGCGCGACCTGGGCTTCGCCCCGCGGCTGATCGACGTGCCCGCGCGCGAGCTGGCGCGCCTGGGACACGACCCCGCCCAGCCGAGACCGGCGGTCCTGGCCGAGCTCGGGCCGGAGGGAGCGGCCGACGGCGGATCGAGCGACCTGCCCGCGCTGCACTTCCACGGCCACTACGACGTCGTGCCCGCGGAGGCGCCCGACCTCTTCCGCCTGGCCGTCGACGGCGACGAGGCGCGCGGCCGCGGGGCGGCCGACATGAAGGGGGGGCTGGTGGCGCTGCTCCTGGCGCTGGCGGCGCTGCGGCCCCTGGCCCGGCGGCTGCGCGGGCGGGTGATCCTCTCGGTGGTCCCCGACGAGGAGACGGGCGGAGCCGCGGGCACGGAGCAGCTGTTCCGCAGCGGGGCGCTGCCGGGCCGCAGCCTGGGCATGCTCATGCCCGAGCCGACCGGCGAGGTCATCTGGAACGGCAACCGGGGCGCGCTGTCGCTGCTCGCCACCGTGCGCGGCCGCATGGCCCACGTCGCCCTCCAGCACGAGGGCCGCAACGCCTTCGAGGGGATGCTCGCCCTCGGCGCGCAGCTGCTGGAACTCAAGCGCGAGATCGAGAGCCGCCGTTTCGATGCGCCCGACCTGGGCATCGCCGGCCCCCCTTCGGTGCTCCTCCTCGGCGGCACCTGCGGCGGCGGCATCAACTTCAACGTCGTCCCCGACGCGGTGCGCTTCTCGCTCGACCGGCGCTTCCATCCCGCCGAGTCGGGCGAGGCGGCGGAGAAGGAGCTGGAGGGTCTCTTCCGGCGCTTCCGCCGCCAAGGCTGGGCGCTCGACATCGAGTGGCTGCAGCGCGGCGACGCCTCGCTGACCGCCGGCGACGCGCCGCTGGCGCGGGCGATGGCCGCGACCGTGCAGGCGGTGACCGGCAGGGCGCCCCGCTTCACGCTCTGCCCCGGGATCCTCGAGACGCGCTTCTTCCTGCGCCACGGCACGCCCGGGCTCGCCTACGGGCCGGGCGAACTCGCCTGCAGTCACGGCCCCGAGGAGCGCGTGCGCCTCAGCCGCATCCTCGAGGTCGCCCGCGTCTACGCGCGAATGGCCTGGACGCTGCTGGGCACGCCCCGCTCGACCGGCGCGCGGGCGTAGACGGCGACAGGGACCGCAAGGAACCGGCCGCCCGCAAGGGCCGCCGGACGGCGCCATGGCGGACGGCGCCCCCGGCCGGGCGCGGGCGCGCCAAGCGGGCTCGCGCCCGCGCTCGGCGATTCCCTGGTGCCCGGCGGGCGCGGACGGACTCGAGTGCGCCCTCCCTCCCGCGCTCGGGGATTCCCGCCGGGGCTTCAGGCGAACTCGATCTCCAGCGTCAGGATCTCGTGGGGCCCCAGCCGCAGGACGAGCGCGCCGACTTCCGCCATGGGCAGCGCCTCCTCCCGCTCCTCCAGGAGGTTCACCCGCCAGGCCGATCGCATCCGACGGCCGAGCCGCAACTCCTCGACGAGCTCCTCGCCGCCCGGGTTGTACAGCCGCACGACGAGCGTGTCGCGCTCCTCGTGCCGCTTGATCGCGCTGACGCACGCTTCCCCCGGGCGCAGCTCCAACAGCCCTCCCTCCGGCGGCACGTCCGGGTCGAGAACGCCCTGCTTCGTCAGCAGCGGCGTCCGGTAGCGCGCCGACCAGGCCTTCACTCCCGCTGCGCGCCAGTCGCCGGCGAAGGCCAGCAGCGCGTAGCGGAAGCTCTGCGGGCCGAGGCACTGGGCCTCCGGAGTCGGGAGCGTCGGCCCGGCGTTCATCCGGCGCCGCTCGGCGAAGTCGTCCCGCGAGAGCCAGCCGACGCAGCGCAGCAGCGTGACCGCCAGGCCCAGGCCGCCGGCGCCGATCGCCTTCCCCGGCCGGCTGCGGGAGGCGCGGGCCACGGCCTCTTCCCGGGCCTCGGGCGGTCCCGGGACAGCCGGTCGATCCGCCCCGGCCCCGGCGCCCGTCCCGAGCAGCGGCGCCACTTCCGGCAGGCCGCGTACGAGCAGCGCCAGCCCCCGGCCCGGTTCCCGGACCAGGGCGAACTCCTGCTGCGGATCGGTCTCCGCCGGCGGCTGGACCCAGTCCCCGCCCGCCGGCCTGGCCACCGGGCGGGCCTGGACGAGGAAGTGCCCGTCGGTCCAGATCTCGTCGCCGCCGACGCCGGCGGGGAAGAGAGCGCGCAGGCGGTGATCACAGGCCCGGTTCTCGAAGCGCAGATCGATCTCGACCAGCGGCGAGCCCGCCGACAGGGTCGCGCGCACGCGCACCGGGCAGTCGACCCTCTCGGCGCCGCGCCGCGAGCGGTCGGGCGCCAGCGCCGCGGGCAGCTCCAGGGCGAACTCGGCCTCCAGGGAGGCGCGCAGCCTGCCGGCGTCGGCGACCCGCACGAGGCCCGGACGCCCCGCAGCCGTCACCGCGGCGTCGCCCGGACAGGCCCCGAAGTCGTACTCGTCGCCGATGTCGGCGCAGTCCTCGAGCAGGTTGAGTCCGGGGAACTCGTTCCCGCTCTCCAGGTCGATCAGGTCGAGGGTGCCGTCGGGCCGGAGCGTCAGGCGGCAGAGATCGTTCTCGACGCATCCGGACCGGCGAACGCGCACTCCCGCCTCCGCGGCCCGCCTCGCCGGGGCCTCGCCCGCGGGCGCGGCGGCGAGTCGATAGCGGCGGTGTCCCAGGGCCGGGACGCTCTCCGCGGGGAAGCGGATCGTCAGATAGCGGTCGGACCGCTCCCACTCCTCGGCGGGGCGCAGCAGGCGCGGGCCGAAGCAGCGGCGGTAGAGCGAGAATGTCTCGCGCTGGACCCTTCCCTCGAGCTCGGCGCGGTAGTCGATGCCCCAGAAGCGCTCGACGGTGCGGCAGTCGATGACCTCGTAATCGACCCGCCCGCCCCGGGCGTCGTAGAGGCGCAGCTCCTCGGTCGCCGGGTTCCCGGGCGTGAGCACGATCAGGCGCTCGACGATCTCGCTGCGCTCCCAGGGCAGGGGATTGACGACGGCGAGCGCGATGTCGCCCTCATCCTCCGCCCGCTCGGCGAACGAGGGCGCCAGGGCGTCCAGCTCGCGGCGGAGCATCTGCGTCGCCGCGTCGATCGCCCCGCTGAAGCGCGGGCCCATTTGACGGTGGACCTCGTCGATGCTGCAGCCGCAGATCGAGTCGTGCGGGTGGTTGCGCAGGAGCAGCTTCCAGGCCTCGCGGATCAGGCCGGCCGGATAGGGACGGCCGCGGGCGAAGCGCATGTAGGCGCAGACGGGCTCGAGCAGGCCGGCGAGCCGCTGCTGGGCCTCGTCGTTGCGCTGCTTGAGCGGCATGCGCGCCGACCAGACGCCGGAGAGGATCGGGTGATAGCGCCCGCCGCGCAGTTCCCCCGCGCGGCGGGCGCGGGCCGGGGCCGAAACCGGGGCCGAGGCTCGCAGCGCGGCGATGAAGTCGGCCAGGGAGCCGTGCACGAAGCGCGTCCGCGGAAAGGCCCCCCGCAGCGCCTCCAGGATCCGCTCGAAGTCGCGCTGCGGCGGGAAGTGGTCGCAGCCGTTGTTGAGCAGCACGATCTCCGCGCCGAAGCGGCTCATCTGGGCGAGTCGCTCGGCGACCTGCCTCACCGCCAGGCTCGGATCGACCTTGCGGCGCGTGTGGGCGTGCCAGATCTCCTCGTGTCCCAGCCCGCCGGCATTGCAGTAGCCGCCCCACTGATGGATGGCCAGCACCTCGCTGCCGTCGGGGGCGGCCCAGTCGTAGGCGAGGCCGAGGCCCGCGAGATCGTCGCTGTCGCCGCGCGTGTAGACGAAGCTGTCGATGCCCGCGCGGCGCAGGATCTGCGGCATCTGGGCCACGTGCCCGAACGCGTCGGGCGCGTAGCCGACCTTCTGCACCGGCCCGATCGCGCCCGCCAGGGCGTGCCCGACCAGCAGGTTGCGCACGAGCGCCTCGCCGGAGACGAGGAACTCGTCGGGGAGCACGTACCAGGGCCCGACGGCCAGCGCGCCGGAGGCGGTCAGCCGGCGCAACCGCGGGGCGTCCTCGGGGTGCACGGCCAGATGGTCCTCGAGCACGATCGCCTGCCCGTCCAGGAGGAAGTGGCGGAACTCCCCTCCCCGCTCCAGCCTCTCCAGCGCCTCGCCGACGACCCCTTCCAGCAGCACGCGGAACTCGGGGGCGGTCCGGTACCACTCGCGGTCCCAGTGCGTGTGCGAGACGATGAAGACCTGCCGCGGCGCAGCGCTCATCTCCCCTCCGGATCTTCGGGCGCTCGGCGTCACCGGCGGCAGGCGGCCAGCAGCTCGGCGATCGTCGTCGTGGCCAGACCGACGCAGGTGTCCGCCGCGCCGTAGTAGATCAGCGCCTCGCTCTCCGGGAGGGCGAAGCCCTCGCCATCCTCCCGGCGGACGACGATGCCGCTCGGAAAGACGACGTTGGGTACCTGCCCGACGAGCTCGTAGGGCTCGCGCGGTTCGAGGATGTTCTCGCTGCCGCGCGCCACGAGGCGCGACGGGTCCTCGAGGTCGAGGAGCAGCACGCCCGCCTGGTAGATGTGGACGCTGCCGAAGTGGGTGGCCACCCCATGGTAGATGTGCAGCCAGCCGGCGCGCGTCTTGATCGGCGGGGGGCCGGAGCCGATGCGCTCGTCCCAGTAGCGCGGGCGGCCGCGGGCGACAACCCCGACGGCGCGCCAGGAGAGCAGATCCGGGGACTCGGCCAGGACGATCTCGTCGCCCGACAGGGGGCCGTCGCCAGGATCGAGGCGATTGGGTCTCTCGAGCCGCAGGTAGCGCCCGCCGATCCGCTCCGGGAAGAGGACCCCGTTGCGCGCCTCCCGCGCCTCGTCGACCCCGAGGAACTCGAAGCTGACGAAGTCCCGGGTGCGGGCCAATCCCATCCGGCAGCCGGCTTCCGTGTCCATGGCCACGACGAGGTAGCAGCTCCCCTCGAGGCGCGTGATCCGCGGATCGTAGACGTGGAAGATCTCCCCGCCGGCCCGCTCGATACCCTCCAGAGACACGATCCTCCGCTCGACGGTGAAGTCGACGCCGTCGGCGGAATCGGCCATGACCAGGTGCGTCCGGCGCCCGCGCGTCTGGACGCGCAGCACCAGCCGCACCCGCCCGGCGTGGAGCACGGCGCCGGGGTTGAAGACGGAGGTCGGGTCGACGATCCAGGGCTCGATGGCCGGGATCTGCGCCCGGGTCAGGATCGGATTGCGAGGATGGCGTCGCAGCACGATGCTCCCCCACTTCCAGCGCGGCGCACGGGCGACCGCTCCCGGCGCCGCGTCAGCGCGAGTGCCAGCCTACGAGGCAGGCCGAGACACGCCAGTAGCCGAAGTGCCCCTCCTCGTCCCGCGGGCGGATGTCCTCGACGCGCAGGCTCAGCCGATGAGGGCCCGGACCCAGGTGGTCCGTGAGATCGAGTTCGAGCGGCGCGACGCGGTCGCCCGGGCACCAGCCGCTGCGGCTGTAGTCGCTCGACCAGGAGCCGTCGGCCCAGCGCCGGCAATAGGGGTTGAGCTCCCGGAACCGGCGGCAGTCCCCGCGCCAGGGCCTGAACCGCTCGACGACGAAGCCGTCGACGGCGACGACGTGGTCCTTGGTCACGAACTCGTCGGCGCCGCGCCCGTCGGTGCAGTGCCCCGAGGTGCAGGCGACGAGCACCACCCGCCGCGTCCCCGCGGGGATCTCGACTCCCGCCGCCAGCCCTTCCGGAGGCTGGTTCTCGGCCGTCAGCCCATCGGTGTAGAGCAGGGGGAGCACCCAGTCGGCCATGGCCATGTCGAGCGCCGGCTCCCATTGCGCGGTCGTGTCGAACCAGGAGTACTCGAGTCCGAAGTCCATCGTCCACGCCGGGCTCGTCCAGGTGTCGATGAAGCCGACGAACGTGCAGGGCCCTTCAAGGAGCGGCGCGAGGTGGGAGACGTCGGCGCGCTGGAGCGTGGCGCCGCCGTAGGCGGTGACGAAGCGGAGGATCTCGATGTCCGCTCCCCCGGAGAGCCGCAGCCGCACGTTGCCCGCCCGGTCCCAGCGATCGTGGACCTCGTCGGGCGCCTTGGGCACCGGCCTCGTGGCCGCCCAGGCCGTGATCCGCGTCGGCCGCGCCGGGCGCGAAAGCGGAAGCGTGCGCGCGACCAGGCGGCCGCCGTCGCTCGGCCGGACCTCGGCGGAGGCGAATCGCGCCGAGTCGCCCGGCGCGAAGTGGATGCCCTGCTCCCGGAAGATCTCGACGCGCTCGCCCGGCGGCGTCGCCAGGGCGCCGCCGCCGGCGCAGGCGATCCCCAGCAGCACCGCGCAGCCGCGGATCAGCCCCCCCCGATCGTTCCGCCCCGGCATCACCCTCATGCATCGCTCCCCGGCGCGGGTCGGCGCACCGTTCCGTCGTCCGCGGCGTCGCGCGCCTGCGTCCGGAGCCGGCCGAACATGCGCCGCAGGTCGCGGGCGCCCCCTGCCGACATCCAGACCAGCACGAGACAGGAGACGACCAGATGGATGTGGATGTAGACGCGCCAGAAGCGCGCCCAGGCGGCGTCGCCGACCGTGTGGGTCAGGTTGTAGAGCGTGCCGGCGAGGAAGAGCGCCACCCAGGAGAAGGTCCAGATGCAGCTGGCGGCGTAGATCGCCCGGTCCCCGCGGGTGAACTCGGCGCCCATGCCGAGCAGCCGCAGTCCGCGTCGCTGCAGAGCGCCTCCGGGTCCGCCGCTTCCCGGGGCGTCCTCGCGCCCGCCGGCGCGGCCCAGCATGCGCTCGAGGTCGGCGGCGGGCCTGGGGGCGAGCAGCGAGACGAGCACATAGACCCCGCTCGCCGCGACCATGGCCAGGCCCCAGAACATCTGCCCGTTGATCGGGAAGCCGGGGAGCAGCTGCTGCAGCACGATGCCCCCCACGGCGACGCCCGAGCCGGTCAGCATCGCCGCCCAGGCCGCCGCGGTCGTGCCCCGCTTCCAGTAGAGCCCGCCGATGATCACCGCCCCGGCGCCGCCGGCGAAGATCGCCCCGGTGATGGCGAAGAAGAGGAAGATCGCCTCGCTCTGCTGAAAGAGGAGGCTGAAGCAGAAGATGAACAGCGTCACGCCGAGGATCGCCAGGCGCAGGGCGCGCAGGTGCTGGCGCGGCGTGAAGGGGCGGCGGCGCAGGGGCAGGATCACGTCCTGGACGAGGATGCTCGCCCAGGAGTGCATGTAGCTGTTCTCGGTCGTGATCGACGCCGCCAGCATCATGGCGGCGAAGAGCCCGAGCAGGCCCGCCGGCAGCAGCCGGGTGAGAACCAGGGGCGTGCGCAGCTGTCCGTGCAGCGCCTCGTTGGGCACCGTCGCCAGCGTCCCGCGCACCGCCTCGGCCGCGCCGGCGAAGTCGGGGTGGTGGAGCACGGTGTAGGCGACCAGGGGCAGGACGAGGAGCATCAGGCTCTGCGGCAGGATGCGCCAGTTGTTCAGCACCTGGGCCATCTTGGCCTCGTGCGCGCTGGCCGCGGAGGCGTTGTAGGCCTGCGTCCCCTGCCAGGCCATCGTGCCGTAGAAGGCGCCGAGCACGCCGATCAGGAAGTAGCCCAGGTTGAAGTCGGGAACCTTGGCCGTGCGGAACGGATTGAGCAGCGAGGCGTCCGCCGGGGCGCCGGAGAGCGCGGTGACGATCTGCGTCCAGTCCACCCGCGCCAGCACGAAGAGGGTCACGGCGATGAACACGGCCTGAATGAAGACGCCCTGGAGGAAGTCGGCGGTGATCACGGCCACCTGCCCGCCGGTGAAGACGAAGAAGAGGGCGGTGCCCAGGAGCGCCAGCATCACCAGCGGGAAGGTGGGCACGAGCACGCCCAGGAGCGGCACCGCCTGCGGGAGCCCGCAGTAGTAGATGAAGAAGCGCGCCCCCACGGCGGGGAAGATGCCGAAGTTGACCAGCCCCGAGAGGAAGCAGGTCGTGCCGGCGAAGATGCGGAAGCCGCGGCTGTAGCGCATCTCGAAGAACTGGGCGAGAGTCAGCGCCCTCGTCTGGCGGAAGCGGTAGACGACCCAGCCCGACACGGTGATGACCAGCACGACCAGAGCCATCGAGAAGCCCCACCAGGTCATCGGGAATCCGGCGACGTAGTTCATCTCGAAGAGGCCGACGACGGTGATCGCGCCGATCGCCGAGGCGCCCTGGGAGACGCTCAGCAGGTAGCGCCCCGCCGTGCGCCCGGCGGCCAGAAAGTCGGCGACGCCGCGGACGAAGCGGCGGCTGAAGAGCGCGCTGGCGAGCATCAGGGCGGCGAAGAGGGCGAGGATGCCCCAGTCGATCCCGGTCATGTGCATGCCCCGCCTCCGTTCGACCGGCTCACCAGACCCGCCCGTCCTGGGTGATGCGCAGCGTCTCGCCCGCGGGACCGGTCAGGATCGCCTCCCAGAGGCTGGCGGTCGACTGCAGCGAGGGCGGCCAGGGCACCCCGGGGAGCGGCGCCTCGGTCAGCCCCAGCTCCGCCAGCGCGACCGCGTGGGCACCGAACGCTTCGCGGTGGCGCATCTGCCCGTAGTAGACCTGCCGCAGCGCCCACTTGCGGCGCTCGACCTCGGGAATCTCCCAGGGTGCGGCGGCGGCCGCCGCCGCCGGGGACGCGGCGGTGAAGCGCACGAATCCCCACATCTCCGGGTAGTGCATGGCCACCAACCCCTGGGGCGACCAGACCCAGTTGTCCTCGGGCAGATCGCGCCCCGTGCCCGGGTCGCGCAGCTTCCGGTAGCGGCCCGCGACGATCTCGGTCCGGTACTGCACCCGGGAGAAGTTCACCCGCCAGCAGTCCCCCTCGCGCGGCGGCGTCTCGCGCCCGGCGCACTCGGCCAGAACCGCCCAGGGCAGGGCGATCTCGACGCTCCAGGCGCGATCCTCGTCGCCCGGCTGGTTGAGCGTGCCGTCGATGTGGACCGCGGTGCACAACCCGGCTATGTCCCAGGCGTTCACCGCCGGACCGCCGTCGCGGTAGGGCCGCAGGAGCAGCAGGTCCCAGACGGTGTTCAGGGCGTTGATCTCGAGCTCGTAGTAGGCGTGCGTGTCCCCGTCGGGATCGATGAAGATCTCGAAGTCGGGCTCGTGGTAGATGACGGCGTCGCGGGCCGTGTAGGTCCCCCAGATGTCCGGCTCCTCGAGTTCGGCGCCCACGTAAAGATGCGCCTCGTCCCAGAGCAGTTTGGCCCGGGTGCGCAGCCGCGGCGCAGGCCTGCGCTCCCCCTCGATGTCGACGAAGTCCTCCGTCCAGGCCGCCTGTTGCCAATCGGGCTCGTCGAGCCGCCCGTCGACGATCAGCGGCCCGGTGGAGCGGCCGCAGAGGTAGCTGCGGGGCTCCCAGGAGCCGGATGGTTCGGGGAAGCCGCTTGCCGGCCGGGACGAGACGCAGATCCAGGACACCAGCCCGAACCACAGGAACACCACGCGCATGCTTCCCTCCGCTCGAGGTCGCGGCCCCCCGGCGCGCCGACGCCCGCCCCGCCCCCTCAACGCCACAGCTCCTCGGCCATGCGGGCCAGCGCCTCCGCCTCCTCGACGAAGCCGTGCCGCTCCTCGTAGCGAGCCCTCTCCATCAGCATCCGCCCGTACTCGAACTGCACGAACCGCTCCCGCTCATCCCGCGCCTGGGCGCGGGTGATGCCCGGCCCCTCGAACAGCGGGCGGGCGACGGGGCGATAGGCGTCGTCCGGAGGCACGCGCACGAGGAGCCCCTCGGCCACGAACCTGTACCTCTTCACCGCCGGGTGGCGGTGCATCTCGCTGGTGACGTAGGTCGGCCTCGTGCCCACCGCCCGGTCCAGGAGCGCCTGTTGCAGCCGCGCGTGCGCGCGCCGCCCCCGGGTCCGGTCGTAGGCCTCGCCCCTCTCGGCCATCCGCGCGAAGGCCGCCAGCGAGTCGACCTGCGGGCGGCAGGCGGCCAGAAGGTCGGGCGCGCGCGCGGCGAGCCGCGCCGCCAGGGAGGGAGCGGCGATCTGCCCGATGTCGAGCACGAGCACATCGGGGCGCAGACCCTCGACCTCCTGGGAGTAGAGCGCCGGAGCGCTGAACATGTCCCAGAGACCGCTGAAGACGACGGCTCCCGGCTCGACCGTCCGCAGCGCGTCGTGGATGAAGTGGCGCAGCAGCCGGAAGCCGCTCTGGTCGTTCTCGCGCCAGTGCGCACCGAGCGGCAGGAGGGCGCCCAGGCACAGCAGCGCTCCGAGGGCCAGGGCCGCTCGGGGCAGCCGCCGTCCGAGAGCCTCGACCAGCCAGCCCGCCCCCGCGGCGGCCCAGATGCCGCAGACGGCGAGCGCCGGAATGTAGAAGAGCGAGATGTCGTGGAACGGGTAGGCCATGTTGTACAGAACGTGGAGCACGAAGGTCATCAGCAGCGCCACGCCGATCCGCCTGGCGCGCGCGAGCAGCGCGACCAGCCCCGTCGCGGCCAGGGCGACGAAGAGCCAGGTCGCCTCCTCGGGCAGCTGGCCGGCGAAGAAGCGCTCCGCCTCGCCCCAGCGCAGCCCCTGGCTTCCCAGCGCCCCCTGGTACTGCCGCGCCGTCACATGCACCCAGAAGCGCTCCCAGGTCAGCGGCAGGTCCCAGAAGACCTCCGGGCGGCCCCGGGCGCGCAGAGGCAGGTAGGCGTAGAGAAGCAGGGGCAGGATCCCGGCGAGGATCGCCCGCCCGATCCGCGTCGGTCCCGCGCCCGCCCCGTGGCGCCGGTCCCGCCAGGCGGCGACGGTGAAGAAGAGAAGTGCCGGAAGCAGGAAGGCCCCGGTCAGGTGGTTGGCGAGCGCAAGTCCGCAGGCGAAGGCGGCCCAGGGCAGGAGGGAGAGGGCTCCCGGACCGCGGCGCCAGGCGCTCGCCAGGGCCAGCCACAACCCCGCGGTGAACAGCGCCTGCAGCGCGTAGACCTCGACGACGACCGCCTGGGACCAGGGCGTCCGGGCGAAGCCGAAGAGCCAGGCCCCGGCCAGCGCCGGAAGCGCCGAGCGCAGCCCCGAGGCCGCCTCGGGGGCGCCCATCGGCCGCTGCAGGAGGGTTAGGCCGGTCAGGAAGATCAGCCCGCAGGCGAGCGCCGAGGCCAGGGCGCTCAGCAGGCCGACGCGCAGACACACGGGGCCAACCGGAATCAAGGAAAGAAGATGCCCGAGAATGGTGAACAGCGGATATCCCGGCGGGTGGGCGATCCCGAGCCGGGCCGCCACGGCGGCCAGCTCTCCGCTGTCGATGAAGGTCACGTGCCTAGCCAGCGTGACCAGGTAGACGCCCAGCGGAGCAAGCGCGGCCGCGAGGAACCCTGCCAGCCGCAAGCGGTTCGGCCTCATCTCCTGCCCCCGCCCCTCGGAGCCCCTACCCGGAGCCGGCCACCATCGGAGGCGACGATAGCATCCGCTCGGGCAGGCGGCAAACGAAGCCTCGAATCTGGCCGGGCCGCCGCGATCCCCGACCCCTCGAGCGGGGAGCTCGCGGGCCGGCAGTCCGTCACCACGAATCCGTCACCCCGAGGTTGACTCCGGCGCGGAAGCTGCGGTAGAATCCCCGCGGGGTTAGGGACAGGGACGGATCGGTCCGTTGCGTCGCGGATCCGGTGCACCGGTTCCATGCGGACCGGTTTGTGCGGCTACGCATCGAATGTGTTTGAGGAGGACGGCATGAGACTACTCGCAACCGTGATGGCTTGCCTGCTGCTGACCGGAACGGCCCTGGCGGGAAGCCCGGTCGACAACGCGGCGTACGAGCACGAGCGCGTGCCCTGCGATATGCAGTACGTCTGCATCGACTGGGACTTCACGCTGGGCGATCAAGGTTTCGCGACCGGCGCCTGCGATGCGACCGGCGGCCTCCCCGTCTGGGCCTGGGGCACCTCGACGGTCCCTGGCGCACCCGGTACGGTCTGGGGCACGGTCCTCAACGCGAACTACCCGAACAACATGGGCGACGCTCTGATCGCTCCTGCGTTCACCGTGACCGATTGCTGCCATCTGCTCGAGGTCTACCACTACTACTACTTCGAGAACAACTTCGATGGCTCCAACGTCAAGGCGAACGGCGTCCTGATCACGCCCGTCGGCGGCTACGACGCGACGATCAGCACCAGCACCACCTACTACGCCTACTGCGTCGACAACGAGCCAGGCTTCACGGGTTCGTTCGGCACCTCCTGGGCGTGGGACTGCTGGGACCTGTCGCAGTTCATGGGCCAGTCGGTCGAGCTCACGTTCGAGGTCGGTTCCGACAGCAGCGTGACCTATCCGGGCTGGTACATCGCCCAGATCCGGATCGGAGGCCAGATGCCGAGCCCGGCCGACGAGTCGACCTGGGGTCGGATCAAGGGCGCGTTCAAGTAGATCGACGGCGATCGAACGGAATCGCGAAAGCCCGGGGGCCGCGAGGCTCCCGGGCTTCTTTCTGCCCCGGTGCTTCCGGTTCCCGGCCCGCGCCCGCTTCTACTCCCCCAGCGGCGTGAGGATCACGAACTGCCGCGTCAGCGCCGCCTCGCCGGCCGTCGCCCGCAGGAAGTAGACCCCTGGCGCGACCGGACGCCCCTTGGCGTCGCGCCCGTCCCAGGCCAGAGCGTGACCGCCCGCGGCCAGCGGCCCGGCGAGCAGCTCGCGCACGCGCCGCCCGCTCACGTCGTGGACCGAGGCGGAGACGCCCCCCGGGGCCGGCAGGTCGAGCCGGAAGACCGCTCCCCGGGGCGCCGGAGAGGGGCCGAGCGGCGTGAGCGCGAGGAGCCGCGGAGCGGCGGCGCCGGCGGCCGCCTGGGTGGAGGGCAGCAGGTAGGCGATCGAGTTCTCGAGCAGGTCCGTCGCCACCGAAGCCGGGTTGAGGGCGTTGAAGTCGAAGGCGAAGTAGACGATCTGCCCGCCGCGCCCCGGCTCGTCGAACACGAGCACCCCGGCGTCGTTGGGATGGCTGGTCGTGCCGAAGATCGCGCTCGCGCTCGCCAGCGGCAGCACCGCGTCCATGTGGCCGTAATCGCTGTAGACGATGTCGATCGTCGCCGGCAGCGGATTCGGCAGGGTCGCGACGGGGTGGTCGGCCTGCTGCGGGCGCAGGTGCAGGTCGCCGGCGTTGTCGGCGTGCCAGGCGCCGATGTGCAGCACTCCGGCGGCGAAGCTCGGATAGCCGGGGGACTGCGCGGCGTCGTAGCCGATCTCGCCCCCCTCGATCAGCAGCCGGCCGCCGGCGGCGACGAAGGCCTCCAGCGCGGCGCGCAGGGCGGGCGAGGAGACCGGGCCGTGATTGGCGCCCGCGCTCCAGACTAACGCGTCGTAGTCGGGCCATGAGGCGGCGCTCGTCGTCGCCGTCGTCTCCCTCGTCACCCGGAAGCCTAGGGCGGCCAGCTCGCCGTCCAGGCGCGAGGCGCTGTTGCCGTCGGTGACGACGAGCAGGTCGCCGCGGGGCGGCGACAGGGCGAAGTCGAGCGTCAGGTGGCCCGACACGACCGCCCGCTGCGTGGCCGGCGCGTAGCCTTCGGCCTCGGCTTCGACATCGTACTCCCAGGCGGGCACCTCGAAGGCGTACGCCCCGTCGGCGCCGCTGGCCGTCTCGCGCACGAGCTCGCCCGTGTCACGGCGCCGGGCGCGGATCTCCGCTTCCAGCGGCTCGCCGTTGCCGGCGTCGGTCACCCGGCCCTCGACCGTGTGCCAGGTCGAGCGCGCCAACTGGGCGTCCTGGCGCGTCGTCGCGCCTCCGGCGACGACGACGCCCGGCACGGTCAGCGGATCGTAGCCAAAGGCGCCGAACTCCAGCGCGTAGGTCCCCGGCTCGAGCATGCGGTGGTAGAAGCCCTCGAGCGGCTCCCCGCGGACAGCCTTGCCGATCTGGGTCACGTCGATCGTCGCCCGGATCGGGGCGCCGTCGATCGCGTCGGTGACGAAGCCCTCCACGCCCATCCGCGCCTGGGCCAGGTACCAGAGCATCGCTTCGCGGTTGTTGTCCCAGAGAGCCGGCAGCTGCGTGGCCGAGGGCCACTTCGTGTTCGACTGCTCGATCGTGACATGGATCTCGTTGCGCCAGTGGTAGGCCCAGTCCTGGAAGCCGCCATGAACGACGTACCAGACCCAGCCGAGGACGACGCCGTTGGCGAAGGTCGGGCTGTTCCACATCGGCGGGTTGCGGACCGAGTAGCCGAGCGACAGGTTGCGGATCATCGTGTCGTCCGGCGTGTACTGCCCGTAGCAGCAGTCCCAGGGGTAGTTGACGACCAGGGCGCCCGTGTGCAGGTTGGCCCCGAGGACGAAGTTGCGCCCATACTGGAAGTTCATCATGTGCTGCACTTCGGTCGGCCGGCCCGCGGGGTCGTCGATCGGGTCGTCGGCCGGGTCGGGGAACGCGCGATTGAGATCGTAGCCCTGGGCGTTGTAGCGCGTGCCGTTCGCGTTCCCATCCGGGTTGTGCAGCGGGCAGATCCAGATCTCCAGGTCGTCGACCATGGCCGTCAGCTCGGGATCGACGCCGTAGCCGTTCACCAGGAGGCGGATGAGGTAGACGCACATCTCCATCCCGACGGGCTCGTCGCCGTGGATCGTCGCCGTGTACTTGACCTCCGGCTCGGCCTCGTCCAGGGCGGCGTTGTCGGAGATCTTCATCGCCCAGATATCGCGCCCCTGCACCGACTGGCCGAGCGAGACGAGCTGAGTGATCGCCGGGTGATCGGCGTGGATCTGCTGCAGCTCGGCGGTCAGTGTCGTGTAGGTGTGGTAGGGCTCGCGACCCTCGAGCTCCTCTCGAGCCTGCGCGGCCCAGGCGCGGCGGGCCTGGTTGGCGATGGGCCGGGCGTCGAGGCCCGCCCCGAGCAGGTCGGCGAGCTGCCGATCGTCGACATAGGCGGTCACCGTCAGCCCGCGGACATGGTCGATGTCGAGGTCGAGGCGCTCGATCTGCGGCCACTCGCCCGCGTCGCGGAGCGTGATCTCGATCGGGAAGCGCCCGTTGAAGGGGCAGCGATCGATCGGCGCCGGAAGCACTTCGGCGGCGGCCGCGACCGTGGCGCAGATGCCGACCAGGGCGAGCAGGCAGCTCGCGCCTGGGGGGAAGCGGAATCTCATCGGGGCACCTCCTGG